>CADBOX010000089.1 GCA_902796415.1 uncultured Lachnospiraceae bacterium | reverse complement strand
CCGGAGATCATGCCATGATCATAGAGATATCTGGCCACACAGCGTATTCCGTTCCCACACATTTTCCCTCTGGAACCGTCAGCGTTGTACATCTCCATCTCATAATCAGCGAGGTCTGACTGATTGATAAAAATCACCCCGTCCCCGCCAATACCAAAGTGCCTGTCACTTAACCTTATGGCCAGCTCTGATTTATTCTCAACATGTTCTCTTGTCCCATCGATATAGATGTAGTCATTGCCGCATCCATGCATTTTTGTAAATCGCATATCGTTCATTCCCCGCTTTCCCCATAGTTGGACAGAACTCTGGCAGAAGGATCATTCACATTACACCCATCCCAGTTCTTATTAGGCATCCAGAAATCCACGATCATGCCGGACTGTCCCGGATAGTATTTTTCAAAGATCTCCCGATAGAGGAGAGACTCTTTGGTAAACGGTCTGGCATGCTTGTATTTCTTCCTCTTCTCTTCGTAGTCCTCATCACTGTAAAGTCTCTCGGCATAGTTTGCCAGATCGTCTTTTAGGGAATGTCCCACCGCATCGGAGAAAGCAGCCTTCTCTCTCCAGAGGATGGTCTCGGGTATCAAGGCCTCTTTCTCAAAAGCATGCCGCAGGAGATATTTTCCCTTCCCATACCTGTTCATTTTTTTCTCCGGGTCCAGAGCCATGCAATAGGCTGCAAATTCCAGGTCTCCGAAAGGTACTCTTGCTTCCAGGGAATTCACACTGATACAGCGGTCTGCCCGGAGCACATCATACATATGAATCTCCCGGATTCTCTTCTCCGCCTCCTTCTGAAATTCTTCCGCACTGGGGGCAAAGTCCGTATATTTGTAGCCGAAGATCTCGTCGGAGATCTCACCGGTCAGAATAACCCGGATGTCCGACTGTTCATGGATGGCTTTACAAACCAGATACATACCGATGGAAGCCCGGATGGTAGTAATATCATATGTCCCCAGTGCTTCTATTACATGGGGGAGAGCTTCAATCACATCTTTCTCATTTATAATCACTTCATGGTGATTTGAGTGAAGGTAATCAGCGACTTCCCTTGCATATTTCAGATCGATGGCATCCAGATCCATACCGATGGACCAGGTCTCAAGAGGCTGATCTGTAAGGGTGGCCGCGATTCCACAGATCAGGGAGGAATCCAGACCACCGGAGAGCAGGTATCCCACCGGCGAGTCGGAATCCAGTCTCTTCCTGACCCCTTCGACCAGCAACTTTCGTATATTTTCGCTAATCTCTTCGGGATTATCTTCTAAGTAGTCCCGGACCTGCGACATGTCTCGATATCGGATAAACTTCCCGTTTTTAAAGTAATGCCCCGGAGGGAAAGGATGAATCTCCCCCACCAGAGAGAGCAGGTTCTTGGGTTCGGAAGCAAAACAGTAAACTCCTTCTTTTGTTATTCCATAATACAGAGGGCGTATTCCTATGGGATCTCTGGCCGCGATATAGGTATCCTTCTCCACATCATACAGAACAAGAGCGAACTCCGCGTCTAGCATCCCAAACATATCTGTGCCATATTCCTGGTATAATGCCGGAAGGATCTCACAATCTGAATCTGAGATGAAATGATATCCTTTTCGGACCAGTTCCTCTTTCAGGGGCCGGAACCCATAGATTTCCCCGTTACACACCAGAATAATCTGGCAGGATTTATTTATATCTATATCTTTAGATTTATTTACCTTTCTTTCTGCCTGGAGTGTTTTCCCATGTCCGTATAAAAACGGCTGCATACCCTCAGGGGTAAGCCCCATGATGGACAACCTGTTAAATCCCATCCATCCGTTTCCCGTGTTGATCAGTCTGCTGTCATCCGGCCCTCTTGAGTGGGTCTTTTCCATGGCTTTCTTAATATCCTCTCGGTTACTTCCTTTTCCACAATAGCCTAAAATCGAACACATAGTGGATCCCTCCATTCAGCAAGTTGGTTTATAAAACGCAAAAAAGGCGTCTCGAAGTATAACCTTCAAGACGCCTTTGCCTTTGATTTAAGTTAGTTTACACCTACTCCTGTCTTTTGTCAATAACTAATAGTATATATTCCATTTTGGTAATTGCCTTAGCAGGTAAGATATTTTATAATAATATCAACTAACGTTTAATACTCACCCTTACTTAGAAAGGAGTACATTAGCATGAGTAAAAATGACTTTAACAATGCCGTAAAGCGAATCGGTGTCCTCACCTCCGGTGGAGATGCTCCGGGTATGAACGCCGCCGTACGTGCCGTTGTCAGATCCGCTGTATACCGTAGCATTGAAGTAATCGGTATCCGCCGTGGCTGGCAAGGACTGATCAATGGAGACATGTTCCAGATGTCCACCAAGGATGTATCCCACATCATCAATACCGGCGGCACCATTCTATACACTGCCAGAAGCCAGGAGTTCCGCACTCATGAAGGCCGTCAGAAAGCATATAATAACTGTCGTCTCTTCGGTTTGGACGGCATCGTTGCCATCGGCGGTGACGGAACATTTTCAGGAGCATTGGCCCTCTCCACCGAATTCCCTATCTCCGTGGTAGGAATCCCGGGAACGATCGATAATGATATCGGCTGCACCCACTACAGCATCGGTTATGACACCGCTGCCAACACCGCCATGGAAGCCATCGATAAACTGCGCGACACCATGAAGTCCCACGAGCGTTGCTCCGTTATCGAGGTCATGGGGCACCGGGCAGGTAACCTGGCTCTCTATGTGGGAATCGCCACCGGCGCCACCTCTGTTCTGATTCCGGAAGAGCCCTGGGATATCCAGAAAGACGTCGTCGAAAAGATTCAGGCAGCCCGTGTCGCAGGCCGCACCAACTTCATGGTAGTAGTGGCGGAAGGTGCCCACCCCAAGAAGTCTCCGGAACCTGAGGAAGATTCCATGGCAGAAGGCACCGGAGCTGGTTACATGGTAGGCCAGATGATCAACAAACATTTAGGCCTGGAACCCCGTGTTACCGTATTAGGTCACATCCAGCGTGGCGGCGCTCCCTCAGCCCGTGACCGCGTCACTGCAACCCGTATGGGCCACTATGCTGTAAATGTTCTGGCAGAAGGCAAGACAAACCGCATCGTGGTTCACAAAGACGGTGCCATCACCGATGTGGACATGGTAGAAGGCCTGAAACTTCACAATACATTAAATGAAAACGAAAAAGTCGTGGTGAAAGCCATGACCGGTGTATACTAAAAATTTTAATATGCAGGGGGTCAGACCCCATTACGCTGTAATGGGGTCTGACCCCCTGCTTGGAGGAATCCTATGTACAGTTGTCAAAACTGCGGAGCTAATCTTCGCTTCGACATTCCTTCCCAGAAGCTCAAGTGTCCTTACTGTGACAGCCTCTATGATTGTCAGGAGGTGGATCAGGAGCGAAAAGAGGAAGAATACGAACTGAATGTCTTCACCTGCTCTGTCTGCGGTGGTGAGATCCTGAGTCTGGACCAGGAGGCAGCTGCCTTCTGTTCCTACTGTGGTTCTTCCGTCATCCTGGAGGCCAAGATGGGAAAGGGCAAGAGACCTGCGAAGATCATCCCCTTTAAGAAGACAGAAGATGACTGCCGAGAAGCTTACCGGAAAAAATTGGGCTTGTTTGCCCCGAAAGAGTTAAAAACCCCGGAATTCTTAAATCAGTTTCGCGGTATCTACATTCCTTACTGGTCCTATTCCTTCTCCCATCAGGGGGATATCGACCTG
>CADBOX010000088.1 GCA_902796415.1 uncultured Lachnospiraceae bacterium | reverse complement strand
GCGAAGTCATGATGAAACAGGAGCAGCTGTATCGTGATCTGGGTGTTAAGCCGTTGCTGGCTCATCCTGATCAGAAATAATGATTAGAGGATTTCCGATTACATAGTGTGGAATGTCGGGAATCCAAGGTAATAAAGGCAAGGAGGATTCGCCCGCAGTGACAGAGTAGGAAACTGCTGATACCACCACTGCCGCAGCGGAAGAAACACAGACCACTGCTGTCCCGGTGGCTGAGACGCAGCCAGAGGTTGACTGTTCCTTTACATTGGAGGGGAAAGAATATACCCTTCCTTTTGACTACAGTGTTCTGGAGGCCGATGGCTGGTCAACAGATATCGATGCTTCCCAAGAACTTGGCGGCATGACTTATACATTTATTTATATGAAAAAAGATAATAAAGGCAGCATGACCTTCTATGTCTATAACGGAAGCGGTAATAATAAGGCAGTTAAAAATTGCCAGGTTGCCGGGATCAAATGCAGCAAAGATACTCTGGACGACTATTCCTTTGCCTTGTCGAAAGGCATAAAACCCGGGGATGATCAGGAGACAGTGGAAGCCGCCATGGGAACACCAACAAACAGCAATGATTACGATTCCAGTGTACAGATTGATTATGGAGAGAGCAGCAATACAGGGCAGATTTCTTTTGTATGGTTTACGGAATCCGGTAACGCAGAGATTGAAGTATCGAATTATCAGAAGGAAGAGACAACGACTAGTTCCAAGGTTCCGGCTTATCTGAGTGAATATACGGCTCCGACTGCAATAGGGGATATTTCGACTCCGCTACCTTATCTCTGGAGAAGACTGTTTATCAGCTGTCCTGTCCGGTCAGTGAATTTGTGAAAGGCGGCTGGAACCTGAAAGAAGATGAGGACGTGATGGCTGGAAGGTTGCAGATCTGTCATCTGATAAAAGGTGAGATGGACCTGCAGGTAACGGTGAATAACTATGCGGAATATCAGACCCCTGCATCAAATTGCGTTGTGACTGATGTGTCGGTAGATGCTTATTCCGATCTTAATCCCGTTCCCGAACTGAATCTGCCGAAGGGCTTGTCGATGAGCAGCACGGAAGAAGAACTCGAAAAAGCCATTGATGAATCCGTCCTTGAATTCTCCAAAGATGATTCTGATTCGGGCATCATTTATAATTATAATGATTATGATAAAGGCACAGGTACGACCTTCAATTATAATAAGGAGAAAAACAGAATCACACAGGCGAGTGTAGAAGGGAAAAAGCGGCCCGGCAAATAATGGTCTGACAGATTATCTCGGACAGTACAGCAATAGGAAATTATGATCGGAGACAGGGTCTGACGAAACAGGGCAGGAAGACCCGGGCGGGCAAAGACAGGAAAGCAAAACAGCATATTGTAGCTTTCCAGGATGAGAACGGGACGGGACCCGGAAAAGCTCTTTGAAACCGCCCACCATGAGCTTTACCGGCTGGGACCATCCTCTGTCTCCGATTACAGTGAATGTGGTGAAGAAACCGGTTTACCGGTTTCTTCCCAAGAGCTATCTGGTGATACATCTCAGGGATGGCAGGAGGATTACAGTAAGATTATCGGGAATCCTTGGGTAGCTTTTGTGGATCAACCCACTTCTGCAAGCGGATCATTCACCGTCTGTGCCTCATATAGTTCAAATGGATCAATATCAATACAATTTGTCGGATCATAGCAGCCGCTTAAATCCCAGGCAACAGTATCATTCAAAACCGTTAATGCATCAGAGAAAAATGCGTTATCCTTCAGCTTTAAAAACACTCCACCTTTATCTATCAGCGGTTTCATGTCATACTGTGTTATACGCCCATCAGAGAAATAAACATAGACTGTCTTATCATTTCCTGTTAGTACCTGTACGACAACCGGAAAGTACTTTTCATACATAATAACTTCCCTTTCCTATAACGGATCGATCATATCCAATGGCTTGGAATCTCTCGCTAATTCCCAATTCTGCATCAGTTCATCACGGTGCAGTTCATTCCATGCAAGAACTAGTTTTAACTGTCTTGCAGGAAGAGCCCCCTTTATCACACATCCTGAAAGTATATCCACAAGACATTTATGTCCTGCATAATCCGCATGAAAATGAGGTGGATTATGTTCACTGAAATACATTGTTATTTTTATTCCTCTGAAGAGAGATATCTCCGGCAAGGCAAATCTCCTCCTCCTGATTAATTATATTACCAATTATATTATACATCAATCATTGATATTTACAATATTTTCATAAAAGAAATCGGTGCAAAAAGGGTTGCGGAGGGGCTCGAAGGATGGACACGGCTGAAATATCGCATGAAATGGAAGTCTACGGCACGTCATCCACTGGTGTAGTCACAATGTAGTCAAATAT
>CADBOX010000087.1 GCA_902796415.1 uncultured Lachnospiraceae bacterium | reverse complement strand
TGCCGGAAGTGAAAGTGGGCACCGTTCTCAGGATAGTTGAGAAATAGGGTGGAAAATACGAAAACCCGTCTCTGTAAAGAGACGGGTTTTTGATTTTTTAGCCGATTTCACTTACCATGGCAGCGCCGATGATTAATAATGTGCCGATCCATCCTGGAAGGCTGAGGGGTTCTTTAAGTAATAAAGCAGATAGAAGGACAGCTGTCACCGGGTCAATATAGCTAAGCAAAGCGCTGGTCTGTGCAGGCAGATTCTCCACAGAACCAAAATACATGGCATAAGCGATCCCTGTATGGACTATGCCCGCCATCAGCAACATTATTATTCCAAGGGTGCTGAGATGGTAAGCATGAAGTGATCCGTGGGGAATCATATAAGGCAGAAGCAGAATAGCTGCGGAAAACAGCTGAATGATGGTTTTCTCATAGACCGGTACACCCTGGATCAACTTGTTCAGGATGACGACAGAGGCATATAAAGCAGCGGCACCGAGCCCAAGCATTATTCCCATTATTGGCTGACTTCCGCCGGAAACCTGTCCGGCCACCCCGCTCACAAGGACCATACCGAAACAAGCGGTCAAGATACAAAAAATCTTCCGTACCGTCAGTTTTTCCTTCAGAACTATAGGGGAAACCAGAAGAACGATAACAGGCTGCATATAATAACAGAGGGTTGCGATGGCTACTGTCGTATAATTATAGGCCTCAAAAAGCAGGATCCAGTTGATTCCGATCAGGGTTCCTGTGAGGATCAGCAACACCAGATTCTTTTTTGAGATACTGTTCCAGGCGAATCTGCGGCCTCGGGCTTTGAGAAAGGCACATAAAAATGTGCCGCCCAGGATTCCCCTTGCAAAAGCAAGAACCTCAGACGGCAAATCAATATTTTTTCTGACAATCCCGATGGTTCCGAAGATGATCATCGAAGCGATAAGGATCGATAAACTCCGGCGCTCTTTCTGTTCCAACTTACGTGACCTCGCTTTTTCCGTAGTGGAACTATTGTATCATATCTTCACATTTTGTTCCAGTATTCTTCCAGGGCTTTCTCCATCATATCGTTGATCTTTTCGCCCTCCCGGACAGTGGCCAGTTTTACCTTATGCTGACATAGGTAGATATAGAAAGCCAACACAAAATTAAAATCGGAAGCGACCACTCCCATATAGGTTACGATTACCGCCTGAATAGCACCGCTTTTGATATCAACCAGCAGGTCTTCCAGCTTTGGACGGACATAAGCTCCTTCCATACACTTGCTTTTGATCATCCTGGTTTCCGTATCAATATATGTGTAGATATTATTGTCTTCTCCATATAGTTCCACTGCTTTTTCCTTACATAAGGATACTGCAGAGAGAATCAGATGTTCTGATGACTGATTCATATCCTGACTGTGTGTATCTTGCCTGTGATATTGATATATAGCGATGTTCATATTGTTAGTCTCCTTGTTCATTTGAGTGCTGTCATTATTTTATCAAAGAATGGGATGATCTCCCTGGGTTCCCCTCTCAGGAGGGCATCATACAGGGAAAGAAAATGAGTATCATCCACTTTCAGATAACTGAAACAGTAACCTAATATATCCTTTGCATTCGCGAAATGGGAGATATATCCCATCAGATACATAAGGTAGCGGAAGAAGATATGGTATGCTCCGGAGCTTGCGCTATGCCGGTATTCTTCCAGTGCGGCTCCTGCATATCCCAAAGTGATATTGATCAGCTTACGGAGTGAAATATCCTTGAAAGGCTGAGGAATTACCGCCTTTTCCGGATCTATAGTTCCGGTGAAACAACGATCCAGCACCATACCCAGACATCTTCTGCTGGCATGAAATTCTGACCAGGAGTTCATGTAATGATAGACCTTACTTACCACGTTATAGGAATAGGGATGTGTGAGGAAATCTGCAAGATGAGTGAATTCATGACATAAAATAAAATCAATATACTCACTGCGATAAAGATGAAACTGCCTGGTGAGATGAAGGATATAATTCTCAGTGAAGAGTTCTGTGACATCAAAAGAAGACTCCGCACCTTCTGCCACATCATATCGAATCTCGTCAATAAGTACAGGGCTGTCGATACCATATTTATTTTTATAGGAGATCCACCTTTTGTTCACTTCCTGCAGTGTCATCATTACCCTCGCTTATCCTGGAGATACATGTAGATTGTTGCCCAAATCAGCTGTAAATACTCTTCATGACATAGTTATCCATAATCCATTATATTATAGCAAAGAAGGACAGGGAATCAGTAGTAGAATACCTTCATATAATTTGGAATATCAGTGGCAATATGCTTCGCCGGTGAGTATGACTAATTGCCAGTTTCCGTATGGCTAATTACTAATCAGAGGAGTGTTACATATATTATAATAAAAATCGGAAGCTATATTTTGCGTTATACTAGGCAATACTATATATGGAGGAAATAGTTATGTTGAGGTTTTATATCCTGGATACCGGATATTTGAAGACAGACAAAAATAATGTGGTGGCGAACTCAACGATTGCAACCAGAAGCAATCCTGATGTAAAGCATACATTTTATAATCTTCCGGTTATGTGCATTCTGATTCAGCATGATAACGGATGGATTTTATATGATACCGGCAGCAATATGAACGCCATGAAGGGCCATTGGGCTCCGGACATCGCAGATGCATACGATCTGCATCAGACCATTGAGCAGAACCTGGAAGTGCAGCTTGCACTGGTGGGAGTTCGCCCTTCAGATATTGATACCGTTGTCCTCTCCCATATGCATTTTGATCATACAGGAAATGTGCATCTGTTTAAGCATGCGGACATCTATGCACCGAAGGCAGACTTTGAGTATTCACAGACCATGGTGCGTGTGACTAACGATTATACTCAGTGGGTAGGTTATTGCAAAAACGACCTGGACGTGGTGGTTGATCATTACCGTCTCGTGGAAGATGATTTCGAACTGGTACCCGGAGTGGAAGTGGTAAACCTGCCGGGCCATACACCGGGCCTTCTTGGTTTGGTTATCCATCTGGAGAAGGAAGGGACCTTTGTATTCCCCATGGATGCTGTCTATACCATGGAGATTTACGGCCCTCCCGGAAAGGCATCCGGATTGCTGGGCAACAGGCCGGAGTATTTTAAATCCATTGAGAAAGTAAGATACCTGACCAATAAGTATCATGCAACCATGATACCTGCCCATGACTGGGATTTGTTCCAGACATTGAAAAAAGCACCTCTGTATTACGAGTAAGAGAGAGAAAAAGGGGGTCAGACCCCATTACAATTTTGTAATGGGGTCTGACCCCCCTGCTTCTTCTTATTTATTCTTCTCTTCTTGCTTCTTGATAAACAGATCGATGTATTTCATAGCATCCAAACCATGGGATTCGGTGATGAAATCAAGGCCTTTTCCACGAACATATTTATAGAAATCCACCAAAAGCTTCTCGTCCGTAGTGATATTGTTCAATCGGAAGCACATCACCACATCCAACTCGCCCTTCTCAATAGCCTCCACCAGAAGATGGAAATGAGGCCGGTCCAGGGATTCAGAGCTGTATTGGCCAAAATCCGTGTAATGCTTGAACTCAATATTATCCCCATAGATTTCTCTGGCAACAGCATAGCATTTATTATAAGCTTCCACCATGCCCTGAATAAAATGACGGTAGCACAGTTTACAGGCACCTCTATAGTATTGATTATGGTAGATGCCGATCACCTTATCCGGAATGTCGGATTGTCCTTTGTGCCAGGGAGTCCCGCCTGATTCCTGGAAGGATATCTTGCTTGCTCCGCATTTGGGACAGGCTTCCAGTTCTGCAAACTCTTTCTTTTCAGTTCTCTCATCAAATTCATATCCGCATACTCTGCAACGATACAGCATAATCCCACTCCCCCAACTTAATGAAATCATATATAAGTATATAGGAAAAATAAGACAGGGCAGTAGGAATAATCCGTAAGGATTAATGGAGATTTTCTGCAACTCACACCGAATGGGGATTGAGGAACCTTTTGTCCGACAGAGTGAGAGATTTTGCAATTATTACACTATGATTGTTTTAATGACCCGAAAACCCATTATGTTATAGTGTATTAAAGTGGGCGTATTGTACGACAATATGGCTTTTTCCCGACAAGAAGTGAGAGGGGGTACCATTAATGCGTATCTACCAAAATCTATATGATGTGATTGTCATCGGTGGAGGTCCTGCGGGACTGACTGCTGCAATCTATGCCTCCCGCGCCAAAGAGAAAGTTCTCGTGATTGAGAACGATGAATTCGGCGGGCAGATTGCCCTCACGGCAAAAGTGATGAACTATCCCGGAGTTGAGGACATTTCCGGCAGAGACCTGGCGGATATCATGAAGAGGCAGGCAAAGAATTTCGGGGCGGAATTAATCTACGATGATGTAAAAGGATTGGAACTGACATCCAGGATCAAAAAGGTTCATACCAAAAAGGAGACCTATCGGGCCCTTTCTGTGATTCTGGCTATGGGTGGAATCCCCGGTCAGGCAGGTTTCGAGGGAGAGAATACATTCAAAGGCAGCGGTGTTTCTTACTGCCCCACCTGTGACGCGCCTCTGTTTGCCGGTTGTCCCATCTATGTGGTGGGAGGAGGACTGGCCGGTGTGGAGGAGGCCATCTATCTGGCAGGCTTTTCGTCGAATGTTACCTTGGTGGTTCGTGAAAATGACTTTACCTGTGAGAAGTCTGTTTCCGATCAGCTGAGATTATACCCCGGAATCAAAGTATTGTTCCATACGGAGATCGTAAAGGTTGCAGGAGGGATGTTCATCGAGAAGGTCACTCTGAGAGACAATATGAGTGAGAGGGTATGGGAAGAAACATCGGAAGATCCTATCGGTGTATTTGTCTTCGTGGGCTATCGTCCTAATACCGGTTGGCTTCCTGATATACTTGAAAAAGACCCGGCAGGTTATCTGCTGACAGATCAGCTCTGCAGGACTAACGTGGAAGGTGTCTTTGCGGCAGGGGATGTAAGACAGAAGACCTTAAGACAGGTGGTGACAGCCACCCATGACGGTGCATTGGCAGCTGTCACTCTGGAACCTTATATCCACGGGCTTCATGAGGAATTAGAGATACCCGACCTCGTGGATAATTCCGATGAGATACTGAAAGAAATCTCCGAAAAAGCCATACTGAAGTTATGGCTGGACGATTCGGACTTATCCCGGGAGATGGTTGAGTTTCTGGAGAATCAGACGGAACTGAAAGGCAAAGTGGAGCTGGAAATCCATAAGGAAGGGCGGGGGGACATCATCCTGCCATCCATAGAAATCTGCAGAAGTGATGGAAGCAGTTCCGGGATTCATTTCCATGCAGTGCCAAATGGACTGGAGTGGAACTCTTTCCGGATAGCATTATTCAATGTGATGGGACCGGGGCAGAAGATCAAGCCGGAGATTCTGTCCAGGATACAAAGTATTGATCGGAAGATTAACCTGAAGGTTTTGACGACGCTTACCTGTGGTAATTGTCCCACATCCGTCATGTCGGCATGTCAGATTGCTGCATATAATGAAAATGTGACGGCAGAGATGTTTGACATACTTCACTTCAGGAAACTTCAGTTTAAATACAGCGTCCAGAGTGTTCCGGTTCTCGTCATAAACGAGGATAAGAGGATTGTAGGAAAGATGGAAGTGGAAGACATGCTGGATGAGATTTTGTCATAAGTGTAAATTCTAGTTAAGGATATTCCAAGCAGACGTCTGTGCTGTGATGGTATAATTATAATCAGTTAAATATGTGAACTTAGGTTAGAATCCAAAGATGGGGAGGAGTATAAGTATTATGGGTAAAAAAATTGTTATTATCACCGGAAGTCCACGTGCCAAGGGTAATTCCAATTCATTAGCTGCCGCTTTTGCCAGCGGAGCTATCGCACAGGGAAATGAAGTAGAATTTTACGATACCACCAAAGCCAAGTTGGGTGGATTCGGAGGAGAAGAATGCAAAGCGGACAGAGAGAAACTGGACAGCCTGATGAGATGGGCTGATGTGATGGTACTGGTTTCCCCGCTTTACTGGAAAGGCTTCTCCGCTCAGATCAAGCTGGCTATTGACGGATTTGCCAAATATCTTTCCATAGAGGGTAAGAATGAATTGTCCGTGACAGAAGCTGCCCTGATCGCAACAGGTAAGAGCCCGGATGGATTTTCTTTCTACCCCATGGTAGAAGAGTACAAACACATCGTTGAGATGCTTGGATTAGAGAATAAGTTCACTTTAATATGTCCTTGTCTGAATGGAGTGGGAGATGTGGAGAAACATCCTTTCCTCATCGAGACAGCAGTGAAATATGGCATGGAGATCTGATAAATGAATGACACGATTCGTGTATCGGATGTATCGGTTATGTATCAGGGTGTCCAGCCGGCCTATGTGATCAGCAAGAATAAGATAAAGTATTGCCAGATCAAAGGGGAATTCGAGAATGACGCTATTCATCTCAGCTATAATATTGAGATGAAGAGAGCATATGTGAAGAAATGTGGCATGGATCTGGTGTCAGACTCCCAGGCTATCATTCAGAAGAGGGGAAATGAATTCTTTATTCTTTTTGATATGGTTTCTGATCAATTCAAGGTAGGTGAAGACGGCAAGCGTTATGCGGAGCACTCCGTAAAGACTTCAGACTACAGTTATACCTTACGGTTTGATGAACTGGATAGAGAACAGGTGGTAAAAGATACGATCAGTACCAATGCCAAAGATGTATTTAATAATATTCTGAAAGAATACGGACTGAATGGAGAAGCAGGAAATAATCCTTCGGATTCGTACGTTGCCTCCTGGAAGATCGGACATCCGGAAAGCAAGATAGAAGAATAAAACAAGGGCTGCCATGCTGGGATTCAGTAGGGCGGCCTTTTGTTATTTTAACTATACTGAGAAAATAATTTCTCTGAGAAAGAGAGTGAAGACATGGGAACGATTTTGGAAGGATTGCGGTTTTCCAATCTGCGGAGATCCATAGAGAATTCAGAAGATTCCGGAGGAAAACCGGAAGAGACAAAGACCTTGAGAGGAGTGTACCGCTGCAGGGTCTGCGGATATATCTTTGATGAGTCTCTGGAAGGGAAACCTTTCTCCACTTTGGAGAAGTGCCCCATCTGTAAGCAGGGGCCGGGAGCTTTTCAGCAGGTAAGATAAAGATTTCCTGTTTAAGAAACAATGTGAGGAGGCAGAATATTGGAGAAAACGGAAAAGTGGAAGTTTTTTAAAGGATCAAAAGAAAACTGGTTTTCTGCCGAGATGTATAACTGGATGGATCCGAAAGATTTCAAGGAGTATTCCATATTACACAAAAGATGTGATTCAGCCCTGATACGTGAGGTACTGGCACCTTATATCAATATCGTGGTCATGGATATCCGTTTCTACGAGTCAGGAACTTATCAGGAACCCGGAAAGCCTTTACTGACAAATGTACCGGCTTTCTACCTGGTCCGGCTGAAACAAGTCCTGTCTGATAAACACACGGCGAATATCAAATTGTTCCTCCCACTGCTTTGGAATGAACGGTTTATGGGTATCGCCGGAGCAGGATCCAACCTGGAGACGGACTGGGACAAGGAACAGACCACCAATCTTACTTCATGGCCCATGGCGGTGCGTAACGGATTTGCCTGTGTGGTAAATGACGGTTCCACAGGCATGTTTGTGGATGCCAGCTGGGGAATAAAAGGGGATCACAGTCTGGAGTGGGACATGATTGAATATTGGGCTTTCTCCGGGACGCATATAGTCACCATGGCAGCTAAGGCTGTGGTGGAGGCAGTTTATGACCGGAAGATCTACAAGAGTTATATGCACGGAACTTCAGGAGGAGCCAGACAGATCATGGCAGAGGCCCAGAAGTATCCGGAAGACTATGACGGTCTGTGGGCTGACGGCCCTCTGTACGATTATTTTAATATGATGTTTTCCTGCCTGTGGGCAGCTTTGGTTCATTATAATGAACCCCATAAAGTATCTCTGAAGAAGTATCAGGTAGTGAAAGAACTGACCAGAAGACTGGCAGACCGCCTTCATGGAGCGTTTGATCTGGAGGAACCCAGCTGGCAGAAGTTTCTCGCCGCTCTCCCAGGAGTGGAGACAGAGGATGGCCCTATAGGTGAGGAAGATCTTCGCGTTATGATCAAAGTCTGGAATGGACCGGTTCTGTCTGACGGAACCAGAATCTGCTATGGATTTGGACCGGAGATTACCCAGTGGCCGGTGGGCCCGAGGAACTTCGGGTATCTTAGACAACATGAGGATGGAGAACCTTCACTCATACCTTTTGCGGTTCAGATGTTCCGCTGGATGGTGAAAGATCCACAGTGGGATTTCCGTAAATGCACTTACGAAGAATTTGAAGTCCTATATCGGACTTACCGGACTCATTTTGAGAAGTATTCCACGTATGATCCGGACCTTCGGGCATATGCAGCTTCCGGAGGGAAACTGATCATCACTCATGGAACCGGGGACCATATCGTACCCAACAAGCTGACCCTGGAGTATTATAGAAGGGTATGCACCTATTTTTCCTCAGAAGAAGAGGCCAAGAAGAACATAAGGGTTTTCTTCCCAAGATTTGGAGGCCATGCTCTCTATGACTGGGATGGCCCCAATGTGACCAATGCCTCCGGTTTTTGTGCTTTGATGAATTGGGTGGAAAAAGGAGTGGCGCCGGAAACCCTGGATACACTCAAATATGACTTCGTGGAAGATAAGGAGATTGAACGGGGCCAGGTCAAGGTGTTCCGGCTGGAAGAGCATTAAAGAAGGGATCAGATGAAAAAGATAGAGATTGTTGATGCCAAAGAGGTGGGGATCTCTCCGGAGACCCTCACCTATATTGATGAAGTGATGGAGCGTGCCATCAGAGAAAAAGTGATGAAGGGCATGGTCACTTTAGTTGCCCGCCATGGAAAGATCGTCCAGTATAAGGCTTACGGTGAGGCTGACGAAGGGCTTCCCATGAAGGAAGATGCAATCTTCCGCCTGGCTTCTATGACCAAAACCATAGGAGCCGCAGCTCTGATGCAGCAGTTTGACCGGGGTAAAGTGATGCCCTCTGATCCGATCTCGGAATATATTCCGGGGTTCCGGGAGACGAAGGTGGCGACATTGGATGCCTCTGGGTGTATCGTACTTGAGGAACCTAAGAGAGAAATTACCATCCATGATCTTCTGACCATGCGGTCGGGCATAACACCCATCGACCGGGCTTATCTGATTCGGGACCCGGTTAAAATGTACTGCGCTGATTGTTATAAAGAGGCAGGGATTATAGATACCATGCATCCACTGAAGGAAACCATAGGGGATGTCTGCGAGAAGCTGGCCGGATTGCCTGTTGCCGCCCAACCCGGCAGCAGATGGGACTATTCCAATCTGTCTTCTATCGTCCTGGGAAGAGTAGTGGAGATCGTATCCGGACAAAACCTCCTGGAATATCTTAAGGAGCATATCTTTGCCCCGTTAGATATGAAGGAGACCACCTTCTTTCCGGATCCGTCTCTCTATGACAGGATCCCGGCTGTCTATGCCTGCGGCAGCGGACGTCGTCTGGACCATCTTGACGTGCCCGGGACCGATGATACCCAGCTGGCCCGGGGGCCTTCCAAAATATATTACAATATCGCGGCAGGCCTGCATGGTACAGTGATTGATTACTATCATTTTGCGGAAATGCTGCGGAACAAAGGCAGTTATATGGGGAAGAGGATTCTCAGCAGAAATGCGGTGAATCTCATGACCCGGAATCATATCGGCCAGGAGAGAACCTATATCTATGGCCACGGCTGGGGATATATGATGAATGTCCAGGAAGATTATAACAACATGTTTAATTATCTGGGTATCGGATCTTATGGCTGGCATGGATATTGGGGAAGTGTATATAATGTATGGCCTGAGGAAGACCTGGTGGCAATCATGATCGGTCAGGCCTCCCCGGTCCTGGAGACCTGGAAGCCCCAGGAACGCTTTTTAAATGTGGTGGCAAATTCACTCCTATAGCCGTTGCCCTATTGACTTATATGAGAAAAATTTTTACAATATGAAAAAAATCAAAGGAGATGCAGAAGATGAAAAACAGGAGAAGAGCCCATGTAATTGGAAGAAGAGTCTTACCTGCTCTTATGATTCTTTCTCTGGCTTTATGTTCGGCCTGTGGCACAGCAACAGGTGGAAATGATTCAGAATCAGAAAAGAATACCATGGACATGACGGTCAGTGCGAAAGGCCAGGAAGTCAATGAAGACTTCAGCAAAAATGTAAATGTGAACCGTGCCAGTGAGTATGCAAAAAAGGAGCTGGCACTTCCTGTAAAGGAGATTGGAAGACAGATCTCCACGGATGTCAAAGCCAAGGATGATTACCGTATCGTGGTGATGACCAGGAATTCGACCAATCCCTATATGATCGGTATGTGGTCCGGCGGACAGCAGGCAGGAAAGGATCTGGGATGTACTGTTGAGACCTTGTCCCCGTCAACCCAGGATTCCATCGAGGAGCAGATTACCATCATGGAATCCATGATTGAAGGAGGAGTGGATGGCTTCGTAATCCATCCATCCGATTCAAAAGGGATCCAGCCGGTAGTGGATATGGCAAATGAGAAGGGAATTCCGGTGGCTGCCATCGGAACCTGCCCGGATACCGGTGCTTTCATGAGGACGGGTGTCGATTATTATGAGACAGGATATCTGGTGACTAAGGAACTGTGTGAAGCTGCCGGTGGAAAAGGGAAAGTTGTGGTACTGGAAGGACCTGCCGGTGTGCAGAACATGGAAGAAAGAAAAGCAGGTATCCTTGATGCGGTGAAAGAGTACCCGGAGATGGAAGTAGTCGCTTCCCAGACCGCTAACTGCAAGCGTACGGAAGGCATGCAGGTGATGGAGAATCTCCTTCAAAATAAAGATGTGGCAGACGGACTTAAGGTAGTGGCCAGCTGTAATGATGAGATGTCATTAGGTGCGATCCAGGCGTTGAAGGCGCAGAATATCAAGGATGTCTTCGTTGGTGGCGCGGACGGTTCCAAAGATGCTGCCCAGGCAATTCTTGCCGGTGATCTCTATTGTACTTACAACACAGACCCATACGGATCCACTTATCTGGCGGTTACTTATCTGGTTCAGTACCTCAATGACAAAACACTTCCGGAAGAGTACTTCATCCCGTTTCCGTCAGAGAGGCATGATCCTCTGATCACTGCTGAAAATGTTCAGGACTATATTGATAATTACAGGTGGTTTGAGTAGGGTATACACATATGACCAAGAAAGCTATCTTACAAGTAGAACAGATAACAAAAGCGTTCCCCGGTGTAAAGGCCTTAGACAGCGTTGACTTTTCCCTTTACCCCGGGGAAGTCCATATTCTGGCAGGGGAGAATGGTGCCGGGAAGAGCACTCTCACGAAATGTATCCTGGGAATTTATGCTCCTGATGCGGGTCGGATCCTTTATCGGGGTCAGGAGGTTCATTTTGAGAATGCCAGGCAGGCTATTGAGCAGGGAATCGGTGCGGTTTACCAGGAACTGACCATGATTCCATACCTCGATGCGGCCCAAAACATTTTCTTTGGGAAAGAACCCACCATAGGCAAGACTCCGGTTATCGATTCCCGCAGGATGTACGAGGAAGCCAGGAGGATCATGGATCAGTTGCATTGTTCTGACATAGATCTGCATGCACCTGTCAAGGAGCTAAGCGTGGCCAACCAGCAGATGATCGAGATCGCCAAAGCTCTTACCCTTGCTCCCAAAGTGATCATCTTTGATGAACCTACCACCAGTCTGAGTTCTAAGGAGGTGGACTTTCTTTTCCGCCAGATCCGGATTCTGAAGGAGAGGGGGATTGCCATCCTCTTTATTTCCCACAGGATGCATGAAATCCGGGAAATCGGGGACAGGATTACGATCCTTCGGGACGGAAAACTCATCTCCTGTGATGAGATTCATCAGATTACGGAAGAACAGATTATCCGGAGGATGATCGGAAGGGAACTGGGGGATTATACGGTAACTCATGGTGAAAACAGGTCGTCAAAACCGGTTTTGGAAGTTACGGATCTTTGTGACAGCAAAGGAAAGGTCAACCATTGTTCCCTGGAATTGTATGAGGGGGAGATCGTCGGACTGGCAGGCCTGATGGGTTCCGGAAGAACGGAACTGGCGAATCTGATCTATGGAATCGAAACGTTCTCTTCCGGGAAGATTACCTTTAAAAACAAGCAATATAAGAGTACAAATCCGGTCACAATGGTTTCTGAAGGGATGGGGTTGCTGCCCGAAGACCGCAAACATACCGGACTTGCTTTATATGCACCGATTCATTGGAATATACTGGCCAGCAGCCTTGGCAGGCATTTTCCTCATCATTTTCTGACAGAGAAGAAGAGTGCGGCCATAGCGGACCGGTTTGTGGAACGACTTAAGATTGATACCCCGGACAGCAAAAGGGATGTGGGTGATCTCTCAGGTGGAAATCAGCAGAAGGTGGTTTTGGCAAAATGGCTCTCTGCAGATACCGATGTCATCATCTTTGATGAGCCCACCAAAGGAATTGATGTGGGAGCGAAGCAGGAGATTTATGGCCTGCTCTTTCTCCTGGCTTCCAAAGGAAAGAGTATTCTGGTCATTTCCTCTGAGATGGAAGAACTGATGCGTGTCTGTGACAGAATCTACTGTCT
>CADBOX010000086.1 GCA_902796415.1 uncultured Lachnospiraceae bacterium | reverse complement strand
TGTTTCTGAGAAAAGAGCTGTCCATGCTGTTGGACATCAAAGCCCAGTCCGTACTTGCGCCCATGCCGAAAAAGTCCTGCGCATCAGAAAATTCCACTTTATAGGACTTTTTATGGCTCATTCCCCAGGACATGTTGCCTCTGCCGCGGATGTACTTCATCTCAACAGAATCCGAAGGAACTTCGACGGAACCGTATTCTGCTTCAAATCCGTCCGGCACGATAACCTGCAGATCACCGATACACCGGACAGTGTGAAACTCGCTTTCATCCATCTGCTCCATCGTGCCATACTCATGCTTTGGGTCATTTTCATTTGCCCCGGCGATGGCTTCTTCGCTCTCATCGATATGAATGATCACCAGAGGAATGCCATTCTGCGGCTGCTCCTCTGCATTTACCATTTCCGTTTCATCGGAAGCAGCAGGAAACGATGCGAGTGCTGCCTGACCGCCAACGAATGAACAAATTACTGCAGCTGCAAATAGAACAGCCAGGAATTTTATCATTGTCTTGCGAATCATATCGTTTCCTCCTTTGCAGGTCCAAGCGTTATACTTTCGGGTGGATTATAATATGGTATGCAGCTATTTTCAACTGATGACAAAGGGACGGTTTTGTCATCTATTTTAATAATTCGAGGTATCACAGAAAACAAAAGATGACAAAAGAACCGTCCTTTTGTCATCAAGCGGCAATTTTGATATAATCTGAAAAATAATCACACTGAAAAGGAGGAAAACATGTTTGATCAATTTCTGATTAGGAAGGATAGTCTGAAAAATGACTATGAAAACGGGCTGGCTGTCGGATTTTCTTTCGCCGTCAGGATTGCCGATTACAGGGGATGTTTTCTCTCTCTGCATAATGGATATTACATTTCCTGTGACGGGGTCGAATACGGAAGAGATCTGCAGTCTTTCGAGATCAATGGAAAAGCTCCGAGGTCATTTGAAGAACTGAAATCCTGCTGCTGGGAACACTGGGATTATGATGATGAAGGGATCGTCCATGTGAAGAAAGACGGAGGGCTGCTCCCCGGCATGCACCGGATCGGGCTGCAGCAGTCCATCCTTGCCCAGTACGGATATATGCCGTGGGATGAAGAATGGGTAAAGGATCCACCCGTACCGGGAAGTGGAGAAGGCGCCGGAAAAACAGAAACAATCTGTTATTATGACCTGCTGCTCAATGAAAATGCTTAACCTGATTATTTCTGAAAAAGTTTCATATGGAGGACAACGAAATGGCAATAAAAAGAGGTGTTTCTTTATATAGCTACCAGCAGACACAGTTTTTCAAAAAACTGGACTGGAAAGGTCAGATCCGCGAAGTGCGGGAAGGGCTGGGAACCGACGGCATCGAGATCATCAATCAGCAGCTGATCCCTCATTATCCGTTCCCGTCTGAAGAATTCCTGTATGATTTCCGCAGCTATATGGCCCGGTTTGGCATGAAGGCAGTTACCATGGATGTATATCTGGATGTACATCAGTTCCGGGATCATGTGATGACCCATGCGGAAGCCGCAGAACATCTGAAAAATGATATCCGCTTAGCGGCAAAGATGGGATTTCGCAATGTCCGTACCCTGGTCCTGGTCCCGATCGATGTGATCGAAACCTGTATCCCGACTGCGGAAAAATACGATGTGAAGATTGGAAAGGAAATCCATGCGCCGTGGCCCATCAAACCGGGAAATTTTGTACAGCCGAAGAAAGGTATGGCGGCAGGGATCAATTTCCGCGCGGTTGATGAGATGATCGAACTTAGGGAACGGACCGGAAGTCCGTATGTAGGACTGGTCCCTGATTTCGGAATCTTCCAGCACCATCCGTCAGAAGTAGCGATCGCCTATGTGAAACGTCATGCCAATAATCCGGAGGCAGTGGATTGGATCATTGAAAATGCCCCGGCATACGGTCATGATGAACTGATCGATGCCGTGGATGCAAAGTTTCCGGATCATGGTATTCCGGTAAACAATATTGATCGGATGGCACTTCATAAGCCCTGCTGTGCGGCTGAAGATATACTTGACGTTCTTCCGTACATCGTCAGTATTCACGGTAAATTCTATAATATGACGGAAATTCCCGGAAAACCGGGATGTTATGAGGATAAATGCATTGACTATGAAACCCCGATGAGATACCTGCGGGAAAACGGCTATGACGGGTATATCAATTCCGAATTCGAAGGTCAGCGTGATCAGCAGGACAGAGGAGAAGAGTATCTGGTGGATGAAGTGGAGCAGGTCCGCCGTCACCATGAAATGCTCAGACGGCTGTCTGGAGAAGATGCATCCTGAAGCGAATCTTAAATCTTAAGAGCAAAGCCCCGCAGGACCTTGGTGTAAGGAACTGCGGGGCTTTTTATGTAAAACTACTTACTATAGGAGGGTAAAGATCTTCAGTCAAAAACGATGGTCTTTCCTGTCTCTGCGGATTCGTAAATGGCTTCGATCACGCGGGTAACGACTGCTGCCTGGTAGGAATTGACTGCCGGCTCTGAGCCAGTGGTGACAGCTTCTACCCAGCGATCCATGTCATACTCCCACATGTTGTAT
>CADBOX010000085.1 GCA_902796415.1 uncultured Lachnospiraceae bacterium | reverse complement strand
TGTGGAAAGTGTAGTGAGTGAACAGCTTACCTACTATCTGGAGCAGAATCCCTCTGTGGCAAAGCAGATCTGCGAGAAGGCCATCCTTGCCCAGAGAGCAAGAGAAGCCGCCAGAAAGGCAAGGGATTTTACAAGAAGAAAGTCCGCTCTGGAAACAATGAGTCTTCCCGGAAAGCTGGCTGACTGTTCCGATAAAGATCCTTCCAAATGTGAAATCTTCATCGTAGAGGGTGATTCCGCCGGCGGTTCCGCAAAGACGGCAAGAAGCCGGGCAACCCAGGCTATTCTTCCCCTTCGCGGAAAGATTCTGAATGTTGAGAAGGCAAGACCGGAAAGAATCCTCGGAAATGAGGAAATCCGGGCTATGATCACGGCCTTCGGCACGGGAATCCAGGATGATTTCAATATTGAACAGCTTCGCTATGATAAGATCATCATCATGACGGATGCCGATGTGGACGGAGCCCATATCGCCACTCTTCTTCTGACGTTCTTATACAGGTTTATGCCGGAACTGATCCGTACAGGACATGTCTATCTGGCACAGCCGCCTCTCTTCAAGATAGAGAAGAATAAAAAGGTATGGTACGCTTATGACGATAATGAGCTGAATCAGATCCTTACGGAAATCGGAAGAGACGGAAATAATAAAATTCAGCGTTATAAGGGACTGGGAGAGATGGATGCTTCCCAGTTATGGGAGACTACCATGGATCCGGATCACAGAATCCTGCTCCGGGTCAACATGGATGATGACTCCGCTTCAGAGCTTGATCTTACATTTGACACCCTGATGGGCGACAAGGTGGAGCCAAGGAAGAAGTTTATTGAAGAAAATGCAAAATATGTCCAGAATCTTGATGTATAGAAACTATAGAAGCACACTCCCGGGGAGGCATGCATGAACGACAATACTATATTTGATAATGTCAATGAGATTGATCTGAAAAACACCATGGAAAAATCTTATATAGACTATGCCATGAGTGTCATCGTGTCCAGAGCGCTTCCTGATGTTAGAGACGGACTGAAGCCGGTTCAGAGAAGGATCCTTTATTCCATGATCGAACTGAACAACGGTCCGGATAAACCCCACAGAAAGTGTGCCCGTATCGTCGGTGATACCATGGGTAAATATCATCCCCACGGAGACAGTTCCATCTACGGGGCCCTGGTCAATCTGGCCCAGGAATGGTCTACCCGGTATCCTCTGGTAGACGGACACGGAAACTTTGGTTCCGTTGACGGAGACGGAGCGGCAGCCATGCGTTATACAGAGGCACGCCTTTCCAGAATTTCCATGGAGATGACTGCAGATATCAATAAAGATACTGTAGACTTTGTCCCCAACTTTGATGAGACGGAGAGAGAGCCTTCCATTCTTCCTTCCCGCTACCCCAACCTGATGGTTAACGGGGCCCAGGGAATTGCCGTAGGTATGGCAACAAATATTCCTCCCCACAATTTAAGGGAAACCATTGATGGTGTCGTAACAATCATCGACAATCAGATCGAGGAGGACAGGGAGACAAGTATCGATGAGCTTCTGCCTGTAATCCAGGGACCTGACTTCCCCACGGGAGCCATGATTCTCGGAAGAAGTGAAATAGAAAGAGCCTATCGTACGGGAAGAGGAAAAATCAAGGTAAGAGCGGTCACAGCCATCGAGCCTATGAAAAACGGCAAGCAGAGAATCATCGTCACAGAGCTTCCCTACATGGTCAATAAAGCCAGGCTGATAGAAAAAATCGCTTCCCTGGTCAGGGATAAAAGAATTGAAGGAATCACTGACCTTCGTGATGAGTCAGACCGTCAGGGTATGAGAATCTGTATAGAACTGCGCAAGGATGTGAATCCCAATGTCATCCTGAATCAGCTTTTCAAGCACACACAGATGCAGGATACATTTGGCGTCATTATGCTGGCTCTGGTGGACAATCAGCCGAAGATCATGAATCTCAAAGAGATTCTGACCTATTATCTTGACCACCAGAAGGAAGTTGTCACCAGAAGGACCAGATACGAATTAAATAAGGCAAAAGAACGTGCTCATATTTTAGAAGGACTTCTGAAAGCTCTTGATTTTATCGATGAAGTAATTCACATTATCAGGGCATCCGAAAATGTAGCTGCGGCTAAAGAAGCTTTGATGAAACGCTTTGAATTTTCGGAAAAGCAGGCTCAGGCAATCGTGGACATGCGTCTGCGCGCTCTGACAGGTCTGGAGAGAGACAAGCTGGTCAAAGAGCACGAAGAACTCCTCTTAAAGA
>CADBOX010000084.1 GCA_902796415.1 uncultured Lachnospiraceae bacterium | reverse complement strand
ATTATGACACGGACTTAAAGGTGGAACAGCTAATACTGGATGCCATCAAAGATGAGACCATTACCGGGCATGATGCAGAACTTGTTCATGATTATTTTAATGTGCTGATGGACTGGAAAAAAAGAAATGAATTGGGAATTGAACCGGCAAGAAAGTATTTTGAGGATATTCAGTCATTAAGCTGTCTGGATGATGTTACGGAGTATCTAAAGGATATGGACCGGAGTTGGATGTGCCGGAGATTGGTGGAGTTTTATATTAAAACAAGTACAGAGAATCCGGATCTGAAGGAGGTTTTTCTGTTTGAGCCCAGCCTCATTTTGGGGGATGCCAGCGAATACAGAAATAGTGAACCGAGTGAAACGGGCAAGCTCTACGATGCGGAAAACCGTGCCAGATGCGCAGTTGTACTTCCGAAGCTGGGCTATTCGGATGAGCAGATAGACCTGCTGATCGAAAAGAATTATTCCTTTGAGAAGAAACTGGCAAAATTTAAGTTTACGGCAGAAGAAATGCAGGATCCGTCCATGGTGGATAAGCAAAATCAGGCTGCAGACCGAACTGACCTTGCTGAGATGGCAGGATCATTTCCACTCATCGAGATCATGGATGGCCTGGGATTTGGTATTGCTGAACGATATGATGTCCATAACACTGAGTATATCCGGGGACTGAGTGAAACCTACACAGAAGACAACCTTGATGAGATCAAGGCCTGGCTGACAATAAATACCGTGATCGGAGTCTGGGATCTGGTGGACAGGGATACTATGGACAGGGTAAATGAGGAGTCCGCCAGGATATTTGGAATCAACGGATCTAAATCGGATGAACAGATCGCTCTCAATAATACAAAAAACAACCTGGCAATTCCGTTGGACAATGTATTTATCCATAAATACTGCACACCGGAAATGAAGGAGGAAATAATCGGCCTGACAAAGGAAATCATCGATGAATACCGCATCATGCTTGAAAATGAGGAATGGTTATCCGAAGAAACACGAAAGAAAGCGATAGAGAAACTGGATAATATAACAATACGTGCAGTTTATCCTGATATAGAGATTCATTGGGATGACCTGACACTTGCCGACGATAAAGCGGAAGGCAATGCGCTGGAGACATTTGGGACGGTGAGAAAATATCTGGAGAGATACAATCTGAGAACCGTGAACGAAAAACGTGACAGAAAGGCATGGGATCAGTTGGCTATGCCGGTCAGCTCGGTAAATGGGGTATATAACGTGGAAGATAACTCCATAAACATTTGTGCAGGATTTCTGCTGGGAGGAATGTATGACAGTAATTTATCCAGAGAAGAAAAACTGGCGAAATTGGGTTATACCATCGGCCATGAGATCAGCCATGCTTTTGATTCCAAAGGATCTCAATATGATAAAAACGGGCACCTGAGTTCCTGGTGGACGGAAGAGGACAGGAAGGCATTTGATCAGCGGGTTGAGAAACTGATAAGATACTATGATGGATTGACTCCGGTCGATGAGGTACAGTACAGTGGAACACGGGTCCAGGGTGAAGCAATAGCCGACCTGGGTGCGATGAAGGTGTGCCTGTCATTGGCATCAAAGGAGCAGGATTTTAATTATGAAAAATTCTATAAGTCCTATGCTTCCACGTGGGCAGTAAAGCGGGTGCTGTCCGAGGAAATGTACAGGGCTCAGTATGATGAACATCCACTGGCCTATCTAAGGGCGAATATCCCGGTGCAGCAATTTGAAGAATTCTATAAAACCTTTGATGTAAAGGAAGGTGATGGTATGTATCTGGCGCCTGAGGACAGGCTGGAGGTCTGGTAAGATAACAATCAGGGCTATTGTACGAATCCGTAACGAAGCAAAAGTATAAAAGAACAAGATGTATGTTCGGAATTCAAACTCCGGAGTCTTTCATTGTATAACAACAAAACACCCCGCGGATGTTGTCCACGGGGTGCCATGATTGGAGAGTATTATCCTTCGATTGCAATATATTTCTTTTCAGGTATCTTT
>CADBOX010000083.1 GCA_902796415.1 uncultured Lachnospiraceae bacterium | reverse complement strand
GACTATGATCTGAAGGACGGAATCATATATAGCTGCGTACAAGAAGGTATCCCCATCGTTCTGGCGGGATCGATCCGGGATGACGGGCCGCTTCCTGAGGTTATCGGGGATGCCTATGAGGCGGCTTCCGCCATGAGAGAACTGACCAGAAAAGCCACCACGGTAATCTGCATGGCTACCATGCTGCATACCATTGCCACGGGAAACATGACACCTTGTTACCGGGTCATGGAGGATGGTGTGGTCAGACCGGTCTACCTGTATACGGTGGATGCGGAGGAATTTGTGGTGAATAAACTCCTGGACAGGGGAAGCCTCAGTGCCACTACCGTAGTGACCAATGTGCAGGATTTCATCACACTGGTGGCGAAAGGTCTGGGAACCATTAATTAAGAAGAAAAAATGAATCGGCAGGAACTTTTGTGATTGACAATATCAGGTTGGACAGTTAAGATGGTCTTCGTATACATTTTTAATAATAAACGAGGAGAAGATACATTATGATAGAGGTGATCACAGAAGCACTGGTTGATTCTGTTATAGATACGGTCAAATTATTTCCGTTTTTACTTTTGACCTATCTCATCATGGAATATATCGAGAGGAAAACGGAGGAAGGTTCCGTCAGGATGCTGGGAAAAGCGGGCGGCTGGGCCCCTCTGTTTGGAGCAGGCGTGGGGGTTGTTCCCCAGTGCGGATTTTCAGCAGCAGCAGCTTCCCTTTATTCCGGAGGACTGATTTCTATCGGAACGCTGATGGCAGTCTTTCTGTCAACCTCAGACGAGATGCTGCCCATCTTTCTTTCCTCTCAGGTGCCTGTTGCCTCAGTTGCCAGGGTACTGCTGATGAAACTGGTGATCGGAACAGTGACAGGTATGGGAATCGATGCTTTTCTCCGCATGACCAGGTATAAATATAAGACACAGAAACGTATTCATGAGCTATGTGAGCAGGAGCACTGCGGATGTGAGGAAGAGGGAGGACTCTTCCGGTCAGCCCTGATCCATAGCCTTCATATCTCTCTGTTCATTTTTCTTTGTTCTTTCCTGATTGCCTTATTGGTCGGTGGTCTGGGAGAGGAGGCTGTAGCAGGGGTTATGACAGGACATCCTGTGGCCGGTATCCTTCTGGCAGGACTGATCGGCCTTATCCCCAATTGTGCTGCTTCAGTTATGATCACTCAACTATATCTGTCAGGGATTCTTGAGTTGGGACAGCTGATGGCCGGACTCCTGGTTGGAGCAGGTGTAGGACTTCTGGTCCTTTTTCGGACCAACCGGCATATGAGTGAAAACCTGAAGATTCTGGGAATGTTATATGGGTTGGGAGTTTTCTGGGGCCTGATGATTCATTTGCTGGGAATTAGTTTCTGATGAAAGAGGAAAAACCATGGAAGAGATTTTAAAACGTATTGAGCAGGTGGAACACATGCGTCCGGACTGTATCGTCTGTGCATTTAATAAGTACATCAACCGTTGCCCGGAGGATGTTTCCGCTTCGAAGAAAGTTGATTATATGCAAAGGGTCATGAAGCGGATGAGTACTGCTTCAAAATCTACTGCCATACCGGTTATCATCAGGGATATCGATAAGATCAGAATGGAGATGTTTGGGTACACGGACGATTTTACCGAGATTAAGAGACATTTTAATGCCATGCTTCTGGAACAGGAAGATCTGTTCCGGGAGAGGATCGGGAGAGCTGACGATCCGCTGATGCTGGCTATGCAGCTGGCGCTGGTAGGTAATTATATAGACTTCGGTGTGGTGGAAGTAGTGGATGAAGCTTTTCTGGGTCAGCTGATCCGGGAGGCTGAGAGTAAGATACTGGATGAGAAAACCTATCGGACATTGCGTGAAGATCTGGCCAAGGGAGATAAGCTGGTTTATCTGACCGATAACTGCGGGGAAATAGTAATGGATAAGCTGCTGATTGAGCAGATCAAAGCCCTGTTCCCGAATCTTTCCATTTCCGTGATTGTCAGGGGGATGGATACTATGAATGACGCTACCTTGGAGGATGCAGACCAGGTAGGACTCACCCGTATGGAAGAAGTGAACCAGGTGGTGGGAAACGGAAATAATATCATGGGAACATGGCTTCCGGAGACTTCCGGGGAGGCCTGGTCCTTGCTTAAAGAAGCAGATGTGATGATTGCTAAAGGACAGGCGAACTTTGAGACGTTACGTTGCTGCGGATTAAATATATACTATCTGTTTCTTTGCAAGTGTGAGCTTTTTGCGGAGATGTTTCAGGTGCCGAGGCTGTCCGGTATGCTGATCAATGACAGGGATTCCAGAAATAAATAGTAGCCAAAGGATGATGAAAGTCATCCTTTTTTTCGTGGACAAAACTATAGGAAAAAGATATATTTAATGCAAACAGAGGTTGTTGGATTACACTAAGAATCATGGAAAGAGATTTTTGGAGGAGACCTGGTTATGCTGATACATCATCTTCCGGGCGGAGATGCCATACATCATTATAAGAAGTCTATCGTTGTCATGTTTTCGGGGGAACGTCATGTGCTGAGTACCGGGCCGAATAACGGAGGTTACCGGGAGGATTTGCAGGCTGTTTTCAACCGGGATGACAATCCGGGACCGGGGATGGCCTGTGTCATGAAGGATGACACTTACGAGGGACATATGAATCTGGTGGCTCTGGAAGATCTGGGGCTTGATCCGGGCAGATGTACCGGTCTGTGTACTGCTGCCAGCATGAAGAATGCCTCGATTCAGATGCTTACTTACCGGGATCTGGTTGTGACAGCCATCGTAACTGCCGGCATCGAGCATAATGGCGGGAGAGCAGGAGATCCGGCAACCTTTCATGAGGAAAACGGACATTTTTTCATGCTGCCTTCGGAGGATGGCAGCGGGGAACAGATTCCCGGGACCATCAATACCATCTTACATATCAATGCGAACCTTGATCCGGGTACCCTTGCCCGGACCATCATGACTGCCACGGAGGCAAAGACGGCGGTCTTGCAGGAACTGATGGCGCGAAGTCATAATTCCGGCGGGCTTGCCACCGGATCCGGCACAGATGGTATCATCAGCATCTGCAATCCGGAATCCTCTCTGAAGCTGACCAATGCCGGAAAGAACAGTAAGCTGGGTGAGCTGATAGGTAAAACGGTGATGGCTGCCACCAGGGAAGCCTTATTCAGACAATCCGGCCTCTGTCCCGACAGGCAGAGGGACGTCCTGAGAACTCTAGGCAGGTCCGGGATTGATGAGGATATCTTGTGGATAAACTACCGGGAATCCGCCGGTGATTGTGGAAATGTGTCGAAAGCAGAGTTTATCGATCGCCTGGACCGGTGGAAAG
>CADBOX010000082.1 GCA_902796415.1 uncultured Lachnospiraceae bacterium | reverse complement strand
TACGGAAGACTGTTGGAGTAGATTCATGTTATAATAGTATTCAGAAGATATAAAGAATAGTTGAATGAGGTGAACAGCGTATGACAAAAAGAGAATTAGAAGTCACGGATCCGGCGAAGATTCTGGAGATCCTTGACAAAAGCAAAGTGACACATATCGGTCTGGTGGATGACGGCATGCCCTACATCGTTCCCATGAATTATGGTTACATTATGGAAGATGGCAGATTAACGCTGATCCTCCACTGTGCAGTAAAGGGATACAAGCTGGAAGTCATTGCCAAGAACCCGGTCTGCTGTTTCGAGATGGAATGTGATGTAGTTCCATTTGAGGGCAGAGTACCATGCCAGTACGGAACTGCATATTCCTCCCTTATGGGCAGGGGTACCATCGAGATCGTCGAGGATGTGCAGGAGAAGATCAGACTTATGACGATCTTCATGAAAACCCAGTGTGGTAAGGATTTTGAGTTTAATGAGAAGCTGGTGTCCATCGTTACGATGATGAAAGTAAATGTAGATGAGTATACCGCAAAAGAGCGTCCTCTTCCGGCAGTATTGCGCGCAGACTATAAGGAATGATACCAGAGGGAGCTGTACCTGGCAATGGCAGATAGGATATTAATAAAAGGGCTACCGCATTCGATGTGTGGTAGCCCTTTTGGACGGTTTTTGTGGGCTTGAGCCATGGGATGACGAAGTATTCCTTATAGCCATGGCTCCTATTCACAGGTACCTTCGAGTAAATACCATGGGATAGGACAACGTTATCTAAAATCATGGTTTCTATTCACTTACACAGCTGAGTCAGTGCCATGGGATAATGTAGCATTCCTTATAGCCATGGCTCCTATTCACAGGTACCTTCGAGCAAATACCATGGGATAGGGTAACGTTATCTAAAATCATGGTTTCTATTCACTTACACAGCTGAGTCAGTGCCATGGGATAACGCAGTATTCCTTATAGCCATGGCTTCTGTTTACATGAAGCACCGAGATAGTGCCATGAGATAACACAACATTATCTTTCACCATGGCATTTCCGGATTCCAGCAAATAGAAAAAGACTGTCGTTATGACAGTCTTTTTATACCATATTTCCTATTTAACCGGACGACAGTATTCGTCATTGATCTTCTGTACCTTTTTGATGCGGTTTACATATTTTTCAGCGGTGAGGGCATCTGTAGACATGTAAGTCTTTACAATCTGCATGGCGATCATGCCACCGATGATTTTCGCACCGAGACAGAGGACATTGGCATCGTTATGCTGTCTGGCCAGTTCGGCACAGAAGGGATCCTGGCATACGCAGGCATAGATGCCGTTTACTTTATTGGCGATCATAGCGCTGCCGTATCCGACACCGTCCACGAAGATACCTCTGTCACATTCCCCTTTTGCAACTGCCAGGGCAGCGGGAAGAACGAAATCGGACAAATCGCAGGATTCTTCATCATAGGTCCCGAAGTCCACTACTTCGTGGCCGTTCTCTTCCAGATAAGCTTTTATTTCCATTTTCATAGATGTGCCGGCATGGTCATTTGCCATTGCTATTTTCATCGTTATGCACCTCCTGTTTCAGATAGATGACTATAGTAATAATATTATTATATTTTGCTTTCGGATAAAACACAAGTACTTCAACTATTGATTGGAATATCTTTTTGTAGTTCTTATTCTATGGTATACTTTTTCTAATGAAAACTATCAGATTGGAGTGCTTATCAGTGAATGCAAAGCGTGGCTATGTGCCGGAGGATGAACGGAATTTTTCTAAAGAAGCCCTGGAGACTATGAGGACTGCTTCCAGACATATCTTTTATCTGATCAATGAGGGCTATGACCTGAAACAGGCTTCTGTGTTCGTGGGGAATCACTTCATGCTCTCGGAGAGGCAGCGGCTGGCGATCATGAGGAGCCTTGCAACGGATTCTCAGCTGAGACTGCGCAGGGAGAAACAGGTTTCCCTTTCCCATATCGCCGGTCAGGAGGTCTGGATTGACGGCTTTAATACCATTATCACATTGGAAGTACTTTTCAGTGACTCCATCCTTTTTTCCTGTATGGATGGCACGATTCGTGACCTGGCTGCCCTCAGGGGTACATATCGTCTGATCCCGGAGACATCTCAGGCGATTCGTCTGCTGTGTGATATGCTCCGGGAAGCGAAAGTGAGGAAGGTGAACATCCTCCTGGACCAGCCGGTGTCTAATTCCGGGAGGTTGAAAGCCAGGATTGCGGACATCGCAGAGGCATACTCTTTTGATTTAGACATACAGGTTAAGAAAGATGTGGATCGCGAGCTATATGGCAAAGAAAATGTGATTACATCGGATTCCATCATCCTGGACCATTGTGTCAGCTGGCTTAATCTGATGGAGGAATGTATGAGACGACACGGGATTCATGGAATCCGGGTGTGGTGAGAGATAAGAGGGATTAGAATGGATAAAAGGCTAAAACAGCAGTTGGATTTTTCTTTGGAGATTGATAAGGAGAAGAATGTATTCCGCCAGACCCACCTCTCCGGGCATGGTAGAAATGAGAATGACGCGGAGCACGCCTGGCATATGGCAATCATGGCCTACCTGTTACGGGAGTATGCCAACGAAGAAGTGGATATCTTAAAGGTGATGATGATGTGTCTGATCCATGACATTGTGGAGATTGATGCCGGAGATACCTATGCCTATGATTTCGAAGGATTAAAAACTCAAAAGTCAAGAGAAGATGCGGCCAAGGAACGAATCTTTTCTTTGCTGCCGGATGACCAGAGGAAAGAACTGGTTGCCCTGTTCGATGAGTTTGAAGAGTATGAGACTCCGGAAGCAAAGTATGCTCATGCCATGGACAACCTACAGCCGCTGATTCTGAATAACAGCAACGATGGCGGTGATTGGAAGGAGCACGGCGTCTCTGCTGATGTCGTATATGGTAGACAATCAAAGACGAAACTGGGTTCAGAGAAACTGTATGAAGTGGCAGATCAGATCATACAGGACCATATTCGCAAAGGGAATCTTGCAAAATAAAAGAAAACGGAGCCGCAAGCGACTCCGTTCGTTCATTTCTGATATTACAGGTTATCTGGTCTTTCCTGTGGCCAGGTACTGTCAGGCCATTCATCCGCTCCTTCCAGAGCTTCATTGGTATCTATTACTACCACAGTGTCTTCATTAACCCGTTGCATTACGAACTTCATGTGATCCTCCGGGATGGCAACACAGCCGCCGGTAAATGGCTTGGCGGGGCCAAAGCAGTGCAGGAATATGGCAGAACCAAGACCTGGTGTACCTTCCTCATTATAGCTGATATTCAGGCAGTATTGATAATGATAGATATAATCGATGATGTGCTCTGAATCGCCACTTGCCACATCAAGATCAGGCAAGTCTTTGAGGTTTACCAGTTCGTTATAGTGGAATCCTTCCCTTGGATCACCCGACCAATAAGTGTCCTCATCGACTTTTACATAAGGAATGGCACAACCGGGATCATCAGCGATACCGAACGCACGGTTAAAATGGAATACACCGGTAGGCGTCTTGGCATCTCCTTCTTTTGTTTTGCCCAGGCCGTTCTTTCCGATAAAGCCTGGAGTTGACATGATCATGTGCCAGGTTCCATCATCCTGTTTTTCGTGAAGAGAGATCCAGGCATCTGTAGCCTCATTGCTAAAAGCTGAAACGATGAACATTTGCTGTGCATCCTTGGCTGCATCAAGCTTTCCTACCCATTCAGGGGAAGCTACATCGATGCCGCTATAACCACTGTCAGCGGTTTCTTTCTTCTGTTGACCAGAATCGCAGGCAGCCAGAGCTACGAGAAGTGTAAGCATAGCCACAATTACAATGCTTTTCTTTTTCATAATGTCTCCTTTCTTAGTCTAAGCTTCATATTTTTTCGGACATCTGTACCATCCATCTAAGTATAATTTTAGACTTATTGTGAAAGAAGGTCAAGATTTTCTGAAAAGAACTGGAGATATGATTTTTTACGAGATATAATATTATTATCTTGGGTATAAAAAATGAAGACCTAAATAAGTTGGCAGGAGATTTGTTTGACGATGGATGCAAAGAACAGAGAGATTAGTTTTGATTATGGATGGTTGAGCCCCCTTGGAC
>CADBOX010000081.1 GCA_902796415.1 uncultured Lachnospiraceae bacterium | reverse complement strand
TTCTCTTCAAGCTGCTTGCAGAGAAGGTCTGCATATCTTAAGTAGGTTGCCTGTGGATCGCCTGCCATGCCTGCAAATGGTGCGGCAGCTTTGACTTCTTTTTCCTCGGCGATTTCTTCGGTTTCGGTAACATCGGCTTCCGGAGCGGGCTCTTCTGCCGGTGCAGCCTCAGCGGCTCCTCTTGCCTCGGCAAGTTCTGCCTTAAGAGCTTCAACCTGTGCTTCTGCCTCGCGGGCCTGATCCTGTGCTTCGTCGATCATTGCCTGAGCATTGTCAATCTGGCTTACCAGCATCTTGGCAGCTTCGTCGGACTGTCTTGCCTCTTCCTTGGCTGCTTCCACGTCTGCCTTAGCCTGCTCCAATGCGATCTTCAGCTGAGTGCATTCCAGAACAAGGGCATCGTAATCTTCCGGAGAGATGCTCTCACCTTCATCGGATGCAGCCATGGCTTTCTCAGATGCGGCAGTGGAGAATGCAGCTGCCATATCTTCCGGCTGTGCGTCCGGTGTGGAGTTAACGATAGTTAATGCTCTCTTCAGTTCTTCGATTTCTTTATCTTTCTGGTTTACTAATGATTCAACCTCGTCACAGATCTTATCCAGCTGGATATCTACTTCATCTTTATCATATCCGAACATAGAATTTTTAAATGCGAGTTCCTCAACATAGGTCAATATCTCTTGTAATGTCATGGGGAGCCTCCTTTATCCCTTAATTTTTTCTATCTCTAATTATAAAACAAATAATCATCTTGTAAAGTCTATTTCTAATATTATTCTAATAGTATATGCATTATTTTTTACAAAATATGCAGAAATGTACATTTATAATATAAGACGGATGTAAATCATCTCCTTTCGGCAGAAAATCATTACATCCGTATCTCTTGTTGCACTATTAACTTGTCTTATACCTTCTTACCAGAACATCAGAGATGACTTCCTCGTCTTTCTGTTTCCGGGATCGTTTACTCCACTTCCGGATTCCCAGGCTGATCAGGGTAATGATGCCAAGCAGGATGGTAGTGGACAGGGCGTAGCGGTAGATGATCGGTACATTTAAGGAAAGATTATGATAATTCCCGTTAAGGTAATATTTATTCAGGGAGAAGAGCAATTCTCTCTGAAGGGCTTTGGGATTCTTCTCCATGTAGCAGGTCGAATCCAGGATCATGGTCTCTCTCTGCACCGGATCATATTGCTTCCATTCCAGCTCTGAAGTAGAGGGGTTTCCCGTCTTGGCGAAATTCACCCACATATCCTGTACATTTGCTGCCAGTTGGGGATCGATGTTATCCCCGGTGTAGATGGTCTGGTCCAGGTTGTTGAAGACGTAGGCCAGTTCCACGGCGTGGCAGGCACCCCAATCGGGATGGGCGGATGGGTATTTCCAGTAATACATGTAGGTGTTGCCCCCTGCTTTGGCGTGGCTCTCAGCCACGGCGATGGCAGGCAGGCGGAAGATGGTCTCGTTATAGAATTCCGTCACTCTCCAGGGGCGGTCCATCCGGATCTTGCGGAATATCATCCGGATATTCTCCCGGTCCGGGTGAGAGATGCCTTTGATGTTGCTCTCGTAAAGAACAGGAATAATCAGTTTATAATTATTCACACCACCGACCTCTTGCATAAAGTAACGCATCTCATCTTCATTGCTGCCGATCATGATATCGATATCCTTGGCAGCGCCATTTTGGTAGGCTGCGTAGGGATCTTCAGGGAGAACCACCCCGTCCCTCTCCGGAAATATATTGTAATCATTCAGTTTTTCATTGATTTCTTTCAGGGAGGCTGTATCCAGAGCCATCAGCTCTTTCACGGTTTTGGCGCCTGTCTCCTTCTTCAGCTTCCGGGTAAGTTCCTGACTTTCCTCTCTGCTAAAGGTCAGAGATACCGATCCGCTCTGGGCGATGTAGCGATGGAACAAGCCCTGGGTTCCCTTCACCAGTGGGAGCAGGGTCGCACTCCCGGCCCCTGCAGACTCACCGAATATGGTGACATTGTCCGGGTCTCCGCCGAAGGCGGTGATGTTTTGCTGAATCCAGCGCAGGGCAGTAACCTGGTCCAGGAGACCAAGATTTCCGCTCTCTTTATATTCCTCTCCATCGGGGAAGCTGGACAGGTCGATAAATCCCATAATTCCTGTTCGGTAACCGATGGTCACAAGGATCACATCGTCATGGGCTTTGGCGAAATTCTGCCCGTCGTAGAGGGGATCGCTGGTTCCGCCCCATCCGTAGGATCCTCCGTGGATGAAGACCATGACCGGTTTTCTGGTGTCAGGGTTCTTCTGATTGTTCCAGATGTTCAGATGAAGGCATTCTTCCCCTTGTTCATAGTAGGAAGCCCGCTCTGACGCTGCTTCTGTCTGGATGGGGGACTTTCCGTAATAGTAAGCCTCATAGACCCCGTCATCTTCCTCTGCCACAGGTACCGGTTTCCAGCGGTATCTGCCTGTGGGCTGCACGGCGTAGGGAATACCCTTAAATGACATCACATCATCCTGGCGGGTCCCCACGAAGGTTCCGTTATGGCAGGTTACTGCCAGGCTTTTGTCATAGTCCCCGGTGATCTTATTATTTACACCGAAGGTCGACTGGACGTATTCCTTCTCCGGGTTTTCCTCCTCGACATGCCTCCGATAGAGAAATGCGATGGCCGCCACCAGGCAGATAATGGCACTGAACAGGATAAATATTCTTTTTTTCTTATCTATTTTGTTCAGGACGATTTTGGGTTCCTCCTTCTCTTAATAGCTTACTATCTTACTCTTTTACTCTGTAAATAACGGTGTCGAATAATAGCGGTCCCCGGAGTCGGGAAGCAATGCCACGATCATCTTACCCTGATTTTCCGGGCGTTTTGCCAGCTCGATGGCTCCGTGGAGGGCAGCGCCGGCGGAGATGCCCACCAGAATTCCTTCTCTGGTGGCCAGAAGTTTTGCCGCTGCGTAAGCGTCTTCTGTCCTGGCGCAGAAAATCTCATCATAGATGCCTGTATTCAGGATCTCCGGCACGAAACCGGCTCCGATTCCCTGGATGCCATGAGGTCCGGCTTTCCCTTCGGATAGCACAGGGGAAGTGTCCGGTTCCAGGGCAACGACCTTTACGCCGGCTTTCTGAGCTTTCAGGTATTCCCCGACGCCGGTCAGGGTTCCTCCGGTGCCGACACCGGCGATAAAAATGTCCACTTTTCCGTCGGTATCATGCCAGATCTCAGGGCCTGTGGTTGCCCTGTGGGCGGCGGCGTTGGCCGGATTCACAAACTGACCGGGGATGAAACTGTTTTCATACTCTGCAGCCAGTTCTTCCGCCTTCTCGATGGCCCCGGTCATCCCTCTCTTGCCATCGGTCAGCACGATCTCTGCGCCGTAGGCCTTCAGGATATTTCTGCGTTCCACACTCATGGTTTCCGGCATGGTAAGGATCAGCCGGTATCCTTTGGAAGCACAGATGGATGCCAGACCGATTCCCGTATTTCCCGAAGTGGGTTCTATGATCACGGACCCCTCCTCCAGCAAACCTTTCTGCTCCGCATCGTGGATCATGGACTTAGCCACACGGTCCTTCACGCTTCCGGCGGGGTTAAAATACTCTATCTTCACCAGGATCCTGGCTTCCAGGCCCAGTTCTTCTTCTATATTACATACCTCCAGCAAGGGGGTATTGCCTATCAATTCTTCAACACTTTTACAGATGTTGCCCATGTTAATCTCCTTTACTTCAATGGCAGTGTCAAGTCCTCGACGCTATCCAGAGCTTCCAGCAATTCTGCTTTATATTGATCCATTCTCTTCCGTTCTTCCTCTGTCTTGTTGAGCTGATGGGAGATCGTCCATTTCAAGAGTCTGGTGTAACCGACTACTTTCACTTTATTTTCTGCTTCCCGGACGACGGTCTGAACGGATGGGGCATCCTGCTTGTCCAGGGGGTAGCCCAGATACAGAGCCAGGGATTTCTTCCAGAATTCTTCACAGGTCTCCTCCGGGAGACCGAAGAATTCCATGGTTTCCCCGGGGCAGTTCTCTGCGAATCCCACATAGGCGGCAAACATATTTGCCAGTTCAAAGATCGGATCTCCGTGACAGAGGGTGTCCATGTCGATGAGCAGGGTTTCTCCTCCCTGCTGCATGATGTTGTTAAGCTGGAAGTCTCCGTGGAGCATAGTATGACTGTCGGGGATGTCCGTGAGGATCCTCTTCAGTTTCTTAATCTTTTCTTCGGGCAGATAACCCTCGATCATATCTGCCCAGCCCAGAACTCTCCACTTCATGTCCGGGATATTACTCTCATCCACCTGGGTATCATGGACGATCTTTAATAAGTCGATGGAACGGCCTACACATTCATCTATCCGGGAGGGGTCTTTGGACATGATCTCCGAAAATGATTCGGCATTCAGCAGTTCAAATACGGACCCGAAATAGTCACCCACCTTCACCACATCGTAAGATATGGCCGTAGGCACACCAAGGACAAAGGCAGTCCGGGCCAGCTCCCGTTCTTTGTGGATATCCGCCAGACTGTCGGGGTTCATATAAACCTTGATGATGGTCTCCTGGTCCAGACGGTAGACTCTCCCCTTTGCCCCGGCACCGATCACCTCACACCCGTCCACAGACAGGTGGCGATAGGCCTTCTCCACAGGCATCATCATGGTGAATCCGGTCATCTCCAGGATATCATAGACTTCACTTGATGCATTGATGATCTTTATCTGGCTGCATTTCTTCCGCAG
>CADBOX010000080.1 GCA_902796415.1 uncultured Lachnospiraceae bacterium | reverse complement strand
CAGACAGGTGAGAAGCCTGGTGACAAGATATGATAATCTGCCGGAATGCATGGCAAAGCTGGCTGCCATTGCGGAGCGGGAGAAACCAAGCCCAGATGCCGGGGATATGTAGTAAAGAAATGTGAGGGAGTATCATGCGTAGTTTTCTGTCAAGGCTGCAGACTGTTCTGCCGGAAGAAAGATATGATGTTCAGATCATGTCGGAGCACTTGGGCAGCAGCCAATACCTGGTGATTTTCCAGCCTGCATTAATGGGCGATTTTTTTCCTATGGCGGTGCTAAAAAATGAAGGGATTCTGGAGAAAGCACGAAAGGAAGGCAAAGAACTTGTCTGGCTGGTTCCTACAGGCGATTCTCTCTGCCATTTTCGTGAGGATCCTTTTGAGAGTGTATTATCACATTTCTATATCGATGATGAACTTCCGAACCTGAGCGTACCGAAACAGATCGAGGGGTTGGAAATTGAAGAGATGCTTCTGCTGTACAACGAGAGTATCCCTAATTATTATCGAATTCCCGGTTTCGACAGGATCAATGTGGTTTATGTGTCTCTTTCAGCTCCGGATGGGCTTAACGTGCACGCTTTTGTCTGCGCAGGCAGCCCTGATCAAGTATGGAACGCTTGGACCGTTCAGGCACAATGTGGCATTGACTGGCTGATTGATTCAAATATAGGAATGAAAGTGTGTTTCGCGAGATCTGATCTATTGCGCCGATTTATGGCTTTTGACCGCAAGTCCCTGCTTCCTCCTTTCTATGTTGCAGGAGTTTATACAGATTACGATGATCTGCCTGAAACATTCTATTGCTTCAAAACGGTTAAGATGATTGGCAGAAAGACCTTTCATTTTTTCTTGTGCCCTTGGGGACATGATAATGCTTATGCGGAGAGTATAATTCGGAAAGAGCAGGAATCCGAAGAAAAACTTGAACAATGGAGAGCTGAATTTGCGTTATTCAAAAAGGATCTTTCTGCTCAGCCCCCGCTGTCCGCTCTACGTCACCTTTACGCCTTTCTTCGAGAGCAGATTAAAAATGATGGAAGCGTCTCAGATTTTTATCAGATTGATGAAATGCCTTTCTATAATGATCCGGACGAAACGGACGATGATAATGCGGATACACTTGGACCAAGAGTGGAATTGTTTGCAGTTGTCACAGCGCTTTCTCTATTTGAGGAGACATCGCAGGCAAGAGAAAGCGCTTTTTCTTATATGAATGCAATCGTGCAATATCATATTAGGCGTCGTAATATGAGTGAAGTGACAAATGCTTACGTTTTTTTTAGTGCGGACAGAGAGTTGGAAAGATTCTTCAGTGCAATATATGATGATGTTAAGTGCTTTAGTTCAGAACGCACTTTCGCAAAATATATTGCAAGTCATGATCAACAACCTTTGAAAGGCGCAATTCTTCGAACAGCATATAAACGGAAAGACTATGAATACGTTAAGTGGCTTATTAATAATTAAAGGATTATTTGTATTTACGCAGACAGTCGCTTTCACAGAAAATCGCGGATCAAGTAATTGCCGCAGATCAAAACGATCCCAACATCGATCCGGTGAACCGGATTTTCCGATCAATTAGTAAAGAACAGGCTTGCACAGTCAGAAACAGTATGAGCAGAAAAGAGCCTCTGTCTTGGAATCTTTATCTAAAACTAATGGAGAAATACTTCGGAGAAGGAGACACGGACTGCTCCCCGTCAAGTAGACAATAAAAATTCTGCCATCAGATTGTTTGATCTGGTGGCAGTTTTTATGCTGCCGCCAGATATAGTTCGTACATGAACGACCTCTGGGGTAGTTTGTTTTACGGCAAAATAGTGAAATGCCGAATGATAGACGGTATAATCATTGTAATTGGGTAAAGCGACCTATGGGTACTGCGGACAGCACTGCAGCAGAGTGGTTTGGCATGAAGATCCGCCTTGTATAAGTTTCCTTATGCGGGGTTTCTTTGCAATCTTTGAAAGGCACTTAAAAATGAACATCAGAAAATCAACTGAGCAAGATATCGAACGAATGATGGAAATCTATGCTTATGCCCGCAAGTTTATGGCGGAAAACGGCAATCCGAATCAATGGGGCCCCACAAACTGGCCGCCCGAAGACTTGATTCGCAATGATATTAAAAGCGGGAACAGCTATGTATGTACAAATGACGACGGCGAGGTGATCGGGACATTTTACTTCATTAAAGGGAAGGACATCGAGCCTACATACAGAGTGATCACAGACGGAGCTTGGCTTTCAGACGCGCCGTACGGTGTCGTGCACAGAGTCGCATCGGACGGATCTGAGAAGGGCATTGGCTCCTATTGTGTGAACTGGGCTTTCGAGCAGTGCGGACATATGCGTATAGACACGCATGGAGACAACGTCGTGATGCAGAAGATGCTGAAGAAACTCGGCTTTGTACATTGCGGAACGATTTATGTGGAAGAAGATGATTACCCCAGATTGGCATTCGAGAAATTATAAGAAACTGCAGGGAATGTGAGAAGAAGCGTCAACTCTACAAAATGGAGGAAATATTATGAGAATACTGGTAACAGGTCCCCGGGGCTTTGTCGGTGCGCGGATCATGGATGAGCTGGGACAGGAAGCGATCCCTGCGCCTTCGCTGCGGTCTGTCGATGAAGAAGGCATCAAGCGTATTGTAGATGCGGCGCAGTCGGATCTGATCATCCATACTGCGGCTATGTCGGACATTCCCACATGTGAAAATGATCCCGAAGGATCCTATTTTGCCAATGTGAAGATCCCTGTCTGGCTTGCCCGCACAGGCGTCAAGAGTGTCATGTTCAGCACTGACCAGGTCTACAGCGGATGTGCCGGGGAGGGTCCCTATGCAGAGGAGGAGACCATGCCTTCTAATCTCTATTCCCGGCACAAATTGGAGATGGAGCAGCGGACACTGGACATCAATCCGGAGACAGTCCATCTTCGTGCGACCTGGATGTATGATATGCCAAAATATGGAGTCCCCAACCGTGGAAACTTCATAGTCAATATGCTGCGTCAGTCTGATATCTCCTTTTCCTCCACTCAGCATCGCGCCGTTACATATGTGCGTGAAGTATCAGGTCTGATCCGTCAGGCGGCTCTTCTTCCCGGAGGAGCATACAATTACGGTAGTGAGAATACACTTACTATGCT
>CADBOX010000079.1 GCA_902796415.1 uncultured Lachnospiraceae bacterium | reverse complement strand
TTTTCCAAAGGATTTCACCCCGGCACAGCAGGTAGACCTCATTGAGACACTCCTGGCAGGCTGGGCGACAGAGCACCTGCAATAAAAATAAGAAAACTTGCGAAGAGGAGGAAGGCAAGATGGCAATTGTTATAGCTGTAGCAAATCAGAAAGGTGGATGCGGTTATGGAAAGTTATAGATTATGAAAAGTTAATGCTAAAAAAGCCCGTGTTTAAGTGAATTATGAGTTGATTTACTTTCCATAATTCGACAGGATTTTTATGTTCCTTAAACAAAAAAATCCTAAAGGAGGTAAATCAACCATGGGAACTTTAACGCTACAAGAGCTTGCTGATAAAACACTGGAGGCTCTTAAGGAAGCAGGTTCATCTAACAATTACCAGCGTGTTTTTCAAACAGTCTCAAGGCAGCTTATTCTTTATGTTACAAATAAAGATATCCAGTCATTCAGCATGGATCTCGGGCTGCAATTCCTGGAAGATCATTATTCCATGTCTGAAAAGATCCAGGAGAAAAAGTTCAACTATCAATATCTCCGTTCCATCAATGCCATGTCCGAATACCAGCAGAAAGGCAGCGTTATCCTTTATCTTGCAAAAGATATGAGAAATTATTCCTTTCCAGAGGCCTTTAAGGACACTGTGGATGATTATCTTGCCTATCGGCGAAGCATTGGTTTCAAAGAAAAATCAGTCCGGATATTCAGTCTTTATCTGGAGAGGTTTTGTGCTTTTCTTGATGAAAAAGGCATCCGTTCGCTGGATGATATCAGCATCCGGGATGTATATGCCTTTATGGATTCTTTGTCTTCCTGCTATGAAAAACCTACAATCAACCACACGATGCGAGCAGTCCGCTACTACTTGAAGTATTGCCATGATAATCAGCTCATGGCACAGGAACTGTTTTCCAGGATCCCAAACCCCCACTACAACAGGCAGAGCAGGATACCATCTGTTTATTCCGAAGAAGAAGTCCGGAAGCTCCTTTCCTGTATTGACCAAGGCAATCCCTGCGGACTCAGGAATTACTCCATTATCCTTCTGATTACCCGGCTCGGCCTTCGAAGCAGCGATGTGGCGAACCTTCGCTTTTCCAATATAGACTGGGAAAATGAGCGGATCGCCTTCACACAGGTAAAGACCGGAAATCCCCTGGAACTGCCACTTCTGGAAGATGTGGGGGAAAGTATTATTCACTACCTGCAGAATGGAAGGCCACAGACGGATTCGGATCATGTTTTTGTCCGTCAGATACCTCCCTATACAGAGTTCCAGCCCGGCTGTGTTGGCGGGATGGTGCGCACTTACCTGCAGAAAGCAGGGATTCGGGTGGAGGGCAGGAAGAAAGGGTCTCATACCCTGAGGCACAGCCTTGCAAGCCGGCTGTTAGAACATGAGATTCCTCTTCCTGTCATTTCTGAGATTCTTGGGCATACAACAACACAGACAACCATGACATATCTGCGGATCGATATGAGCGAACTGAAGAAATGCGCACTGGAGGTGACATTCTGATGGCACGGACTAGAAAAGCACCTCAAATGACCGGCGTATTTGCGGATCTCGCTAATGAATTCATTGATTACAAAAGAAGTGCCGGATTCAAATACGAAAACGAACCGAAGTGCCTGTCCAGGTTCTGCCGGTTCAGTGTTGAACAAGGCACAGATACTATCGAAATTACACGGGATCTTGCGGAGGCATGGATCGCTCCGAGGCAACAGGAAGCGGATAAAACGCGTGCCCATAAGATCACCTGCATCAGGCAGTTCGCGATATACCTTGACAACCTCGGATATGACGCCTATATCCTGCCTGAGCAGAAAGGGCTTCATTTTGACTCTTTTACACCATATATCTTCACGCATGAACAGATCCGGGATGTCATCAGGGCCGCTGATAATACTGAGGCCTGCGAGATTTCAAAAAACATGCACCTTGAACTCCCGGTAATCTTTCGGATTCTTTATGGCTGTGGGCTTCGTGTTTCTGAGGTGGTCCATCTGCAGTATAAAGATGTCCATCTGGAAGATGGTTACCTGGTGATCCGTGGGGCTAAAACGGATCGTGACCGTCTGATCCCGCTCTCTGATTCTGTCAGGGAAGCATGTGTCCAGTATGCCGATAAGATCTGGTGGGACCGTGACACAGATTTCTTTTTTCCGGCCCCGGATAAGACAATGCTGAGCCCGATGACAATATACCAGCGGTATCGCAGGTATCTTTCAGACGCCGGCATTTCTCATGGTGGGAAAGGCCAGGGTCCAAGGCTTCATGATATCAGGCACACCTTTGCTGTCCATGTGCTCCAGAAATGGATCGCCGAGGGAATGGATCTTACAGCAATGATGCCTATCCTTTCAACGTATATGGGGCAT
>CADBOX010000078.1 GCA_902796415.1 uncultured Lachnospiraceae bacterium | reverse complement strand
GTTTTTAAAGTATAATAAGCATAATTCAGGCCGAACACCTTCACCTTACATTTTAATGTCTTAGAGCCAACCTTGGCCTTGATGACAGCGTTTCCACCCTTTACCCCGGTTACCTTCCCTGTAGAAGAGACCTTGGCGATCTTTTTATTGGAAGAAGACCATTTTACTTTACCTCCCCCGGATACCTTCAGTTTTTTGGACTTTCCTTTTTGCAAAACCATGGTAGTCTTATTCAATTTTTTCTTGGCATATGCCGGCTGTGAAGGGATCATTACCGACAGCACCAAAAAGAATACCAATAAGATCAGATGATAACTCTTACAATACTTTTTCATTCTTCTCTCCTTTGACAATACAACTATTTCATGTGTTTAATAGCCTAACTCTTTAATCCAGAGTTCTGCTATGGTTTTCATACCTTTCACGTCCGGATGTACTCCATCCATGGTGGAGTACTCTGTCTGATATTTTTCCAGATCTGCTACTTTAACCCCGGCTTTTTGCGCACATTGACGAATGATTCCGGAATAGATTCTGGGAGAAATGCATGCATCTGTATTAAAAAAGCGCATGGAAGGATCTTCTGCATCCTTACCCCTTATTAAAGTAGCGCAGTAGATCTCCGAATCAGGATACAATAAGAGTAACCGGTTCAGCATCCTCCGATATGCATCTTCAAACTCCTCCGGTAAAACGGAATAAGCCCAGTCATTTCCACCCATATAAAGGAGTATAACGTCGGGGATACCATTCATTGCAAGGGATCTCAGGCGTTGCTCTGAGGTGCCGGACAGACTCACATCCCCCGTCACGGTACTCCCGGATATGGAATTGTTATATCCAAGGGTTCCTTCCGCAGCGCGAATCACCTGCATCCACCAGGTGTCATCTACTGACCGTATCCCGGCTTCCGCATTGGTGTATCTGTCATAAAAATCATAGGCCAAAGGAGTGTAACCTGCATAAGTACTGATAGAATCTCCCAATATGGAATATATCTTTTTATCTGACATACCAAGGCTCCTTTCTTCTGATACGATACTCATACGATACTCATCAACAATCTATCTTCCTACAATTACCGTTTATTTATCTTATCGATATTATGATCTGGCACAAAAGATTACTCCGGCCACTTTAGGACCGGCGTTCACAGACACCTCTGCCCCAATCTGGTAGGTGTCATCAGGTCCATAGCCTACCAGCTCGGTCATCTTCCGGATCATATCCTCCTTACAGGAAGTATCATTGCCGTATACAACCTGATACGGGGTTCCGGGTTCCATGTCGCTGACAGCCATACCGGCGATCTTTGCGATGAGTTTTTTCTCTCCACGGCACTTGCCTGCTGTGATGATCTCCCGATCCCAGATTTTCATGATAGGTTTAATCCCCAGCTTTTCTCCCAGAAAGGCTGCCGCACTGGGGATCCTGCCGGATTTACCGGCATATTTCAGATCATAGATACCAAAATAAATCTCTCTCTTCTTCAGGATTTCGGCCAGATAGTCGTTGATCTCCCTGGCAGTTTTTCCTTCTTCCAACATCCGGGCTGCCTGAACGACAGGGTAGCCATAGGCCCCTGTGTAGGAACGGCCGTCATGACTTACGATATGGAACTTACCCTCTGCCTCCGGATGTTCTTCAAAGAAAGACTCCGCAGCCATAATGGAATTGGTGAAGGTCGCAGACCCCTTGCTGTTGATCAAAACGAAGATCACATCAGTGTATCCTTCTTCAAAGTATTGGCTGAGCTTCTCTTCAAATGTAAAAGAAGTAATCTGAGAACTCTTGGGGATCTCCGGAAATTCTTCAAGCATCTGATATAATTTCTCATTATCATAATCAACTCTGCTCGTATAGACTTCCTCACCGAAAGCGATGGTAAATGGCATTACATCGATCCCATATCTTTTTTCATCTTCCAGGCTGATATCGCTGGCCGAATCTGTTATAATCTTTATTTTCTCCATGGCTGGTTTCAATTCCTCCGAATTCAATCAGTCTGAATCAGAATAATTATTCTGATTCGCATCCTGTTAGTTCTAATTATTATTAATTTTTCTTTCTAATATGAAAGTTTTATTCCCCTGTAAGATATCAAAAAACCCGGTTCCTGTCAAATAGTTAAGGACCGTAGCATTAATTGACCACGGTCCTTCGGTATCATAATTTCATAAGATTTTCTGAAGAGTGGGGTCCATCATTCCTGAGGAAGACATGCCAGGGCAAGACCTGTGGCAACCGCATTACGTGGGCCTTCCGTTCCACGGATATTACCACGACCGGCGACGATATCATATGCGGCCAATGCATCAGTGACCTGAGTAGGAATCTCGAAATCAAGAGCAGAACCACCTACCAGTACTACAAACTGGATATCCTTCGGGTTTCCGGTAGGACTTACCATGGACAATGCACGGATTGCATTTGTCACAAATACTTTCTTCTTGGCATTCTGACGGACTTTTTTCACCTTCTCAATAGAGTCGATTCCTTCCAGAGGAACCAGTTCTCCGCCTTCTTTATATAGACAAACCTTGGCAAAAACATTCGGATTGATGGAATCCGTAAGGAACTGTGCCGTACCATCTTCATGACGGATATGGAAGAGGCTCTCCACCAGAACTAATGGATATTTCTTCACATCTTCTGCAAGATCAAAAGATTCCAATCCGAGTTCTGACTGAATCAGAAGGGAAACCATATTTCCTGCGCCTGCCAGATGGACTAATTTTACTTTTCCTTCCCTGTTGATGATAGATGCGTCCGTAGAACCGGCTCCCAAGTCAAGAATAGCAAGGGGAGTACTGGTACCCGGGGTAGTAAGAGCACCTTTTATAGCCATATCGGCTTCCACTCCACCAACATAAACCGGCACATTCAGTTTATCGGTCAGTTCCTTGGCAATCATCTCCATCTGAAGACGGTCAGCCCTGACCATCGCGGCGATACCTACAGCATTCTCCAGGGAGAACTCATCAGCGATACCTCCCTTAACCTTCTGCGGATTAAAGGTATCCACAGCCAGAAGATCCTGGATCTTGATATCGCGAGGATGCTTATCTGTCAGTCTCGCCATAACACGACGAACTTTATCCAGCATATTTCCGGCATTTGTTCCCACTTCACCTTCAATATCATTAATCTCAGGGATCAAAGCAATAGCATCCATAATCTTATCTGCGCCTTCATCCACGTCCACTGTGACAGATTTTTTCTCCCCGATAAATGTGATGGTTCCTGCTTTTACACTGCGTTCTTTTACATCACCCTGAGAAGTTTTGATCACCACACCGGAGCGGGTTCCGATGAGGGAGCGGGCAATAGGTACGATCCTCTTGGTCTCCTTGGGAGACAGATTAAATAATGTAGCAATTCCATATGGATTCGAAAGTGTGGATACTACACTACCTATGGGGGCCACCTCGATAGCACATGTCAGGTCGATCGGCACCTTCTCGATCAACCGGACCTCATCAATGATCGGAATCTTTTTATCCAGACGGTGATTGATCAGGTTTCCTTCATCAGTCTGAACGATTGCTCCATTGATCCTGACATTGGAATGAGCCCCATTAATCAGATCCGCTGCTTCCATAAACTTAACCGTGGCAGGTACCACAACGATAACATCGATACTGTCTGTGATCTTGGGAAGGTCTGTGACCAATACGGAGGTACCTACACCGATACCAATACCACCCGGCGTAGACGGATTGTGCCCGATAACCGTGGATTCCGTGATGACAGTCTCTGAGATGGTCTCCATGGCAACATCACCGATAACCGGAGCAGCCTCATTGATCCTGACCTCAGAAAGATCACTGTAATCCATATTTAATTTATCTAAAGCATTCCTCAGGGAATAAAAAACTCCACTGATATTATCCAGCGTTCCTTTAATTCCTGTGGTGGGACCAATACCACTGGCCAAAAATTCAATATCATTTCCTTCGATTCTGGCGATGGCCACTTCCGTAGTTGCATTGCCGATATCTACACCCGCTACATATCTCATAGGGCTTCTCCATCCTTTCTATATGTATATAATCTAGATATTTTTCTGCATAATAATCTATATTGATTATATCATTCTGCAAAATGACGGTCAAACCATTGATACCATAATAAATTGATTTCTAAGATGAATAATCAAGTCAAAAAAAAACAGGAAAAAAAAGTAGGGACTATTCTTGTGATGATAAAGTAATTTTTTGTATTTGGTTTCAATTCCTTGACAATTGATAAAAATCTCGGTAAAGTTAATTTATCTGACGTCGTAGCACTAATAAACCAATACACAAAAGAAAGGGGAAATAAGAAAAACATATGAAAAAAAATCTCAATTGTTTTAAGGCATTTTTTATCGCAGTATTTCTTTTACTGCTAGTTGCAGGAACGAAAGTAGAGGCCGCAAAAGTCGGTCATATTACTGTCAATCCGGATGGAAGTATGACATCGGATGCGTTAACTGCACCGCATGCTATCAAATTGTTAAAGGATGAGGTTATAGAAGGGTATACTTTAAAAGCAAATAATATATATTATTTTGGTACTAATGGGAATGAGCTGCCTGCCAATCTGGCCCTGAACCCAATCCCTTTCTTCACCGGAATCAGCGCTAATGCTCAGTCCAGCAAAGCCCTTACTGCCGGAAAAGCAACTGTTTCAGGAACAACAATCACTTCGAATATCGGTCTGAAGAGTGGTTCTCTCAGCGGAAAAGTCTATTACAACGGTGATCTTTATAATGGATATTCTCTGAGCGGAAACAAGTATTACACCATGACTAATGGTGTGCAGGGCGGATTAAAAACCGGTGTCGCTACAGGTACATTCTTCAATGGAAGTTCTTTTGGCAGCCTGGGCAATGGTATCTATGTGAGTGCTGGTGTAAAGACAACCGCTGTTGCAAATCTTCGTTTGTACAAAAATGGAAATTATGATGGAACAACTACTGACTGGTTGAAACTCGGCAACAAAGTCTATTATTTCAAGAACGGCCTTGCTGTCACAGGATGGCATCATCTTCCCAGCTATGGGAGGGGCATCAAGAATTATACCTATCTCTTTGATGCAAATGGTGTTCTTAACACCAATTTAGTGGATTATTATGGTTATAAGAAATTCATTGCAAAGAAGCTCTTTATCGTCGTAAATAAGAGAACACATAACACTACATTCTATATCCAGGATCAGAATGGTAATCCTACCATCCCGGCCCTCACCATCTCCTGCGCTACTGCCAAGAAGAAAGGGGATACACCGAATGGTACTTTCCGTCTTGAGAAGACATGGAATAAGCGTTGGTATGTATACACCAAGACAAATGGCGGGCCATTCCGTTATTATCAGTGGGCTGTTAAGATCCATGGTACTTCATCCCTCTTCCACTCCAGCACTTATCGCAGGAAGAGCGCTGCTTCCTTAGACGTAGGAAGATATAACAAACTCGGAACCAGCTGTACCACACACTGTGTTCGTCATCAGGCAAAATACGCTAAGTTGATCTACGATATCGCAACTTATAAGCTTAGTGTAAGGAAGTGGAGAAAGACCAGGGTTCCGGTACGTATCATCACTTCTCCGAACGAAGGACCTTTTGGCCATGTAAATCATCCTGCCAGAGTGAAATCCAGCACTAAATATGATCCTACCGATCCTGTCAAGAAGAAATAAGAGAAAAATCAATTAGAGAATACTTAAAAAGGCTGACGCATCAAAGCGTCAGCCTTTTCTCATTTATCATTTTCTATTATTTGTCGATGCAGACAAAACCTCTTCTTTCAAAGAAGTCTATGATATCTTTTCGCGGAGCCGCAAGAGTTCCCTGAGCAAAAAAAGGTTTTCCTCCTCCACGTCCCTGTAATCCGCCGTTCATTTCTTTCACCAGATCTCTCACATTACCATCTCTCTCACCCACGGCATATTTGTACCCGGCCTGATCATTTCCGGAGAAAACGGCGCATATCCCGCTGCAGGTATCCATAACAGCATCCGCCTGTCTTCTCAGGTCATTGCTGTCCATATGGTCTGCAAAGAGAAGAACATTCCCCTTTCCCTGACAGCGGTGGGCAGTAGCTGCAAAGCCTTCTCTTTTCATGGTATTAATGGTATTCTTCAGATCCAGGATCTCACCTTCCAACCGTCTGACAGCCTCATAGGTTTCCTTTGGTTTCAGGGACAGTTCCACCGCAATCCGGCTGTTTTGTTCGTAATGATCGCAAAGATAACGGAAAGCATCCTTTCCGCACAACATCTCAATACGGACACCTTCCCTGAAATGTCTGACAGATACCAATTTGATCAGACCGATCTCACCGGTATAGGTCACATGAGTGCCACAGCAGGCACAGAGGTCTGCACCGGGGTATTCCACCAGCCGCACTGCACCTTGGATCTCTATCTTGCTACGATAGGGAAGGGCTTCTTTTTCTTCCTCACTGGCATAAAAGATCTTTACCTTCTGATTTGTCCAGATATATTCGTTAGCGTCCGCTTCAATCTGTGACAACTGTTCTTCCGTAATGATACCGTTCAGATCAATGGTGATGAACTCACTCCCCATATGAAAACCCACATTATCATAACCGAATGCATGATGAATGAGCCCACTGACGATATGTTCCCCGGAATGTTGCTGCATGAGTCTGAAACGATGCTCCCAGTCAATCTGTCCTGTCACAAGTCTGCCCGGCTCAATAGGTTCATGAAGAATATGGATGATCTCATCACCGGATTCCACGACATCTATGACTTTTTTCCCATCAAGGAATCCCTTGTCTGCTGGTTGTCCTCCGCCTTCCGGGTAGAAGGCTGTCTGATCTAAAACAATCCGAAAGGTTCCCTCCTGCCCCTGGCAGGAGAGAACCTTTCCTTGGAATTCCTTCAGATAGACATCATTATAAAATAATCTCTCTGTTTTCATCTATCACTTATTCCCCTTTTTTCATATACAAGGTCAGATCCGTCTGAGGATTCTGCAATTGCATCTGGCTTTTGGAAAACTCGATCAAACACTCTTCTTCCATGTAGGTTGTGTAATCATCATGTGACAGCAGATCAAAATACACATCGACAGGTACCTTAAACTCATACTTCTTCTCATCACCGCCACCGAAATCATAATATACGGTACAGACACGAGTATCCTGAGCACCTTTCAGACTGCGGAAGAATTTCGGATTCTTATTTTCTCCGTCAAAAGTAACCGTGTACACATAGATTTCCTCATCGTTCACCGATTCCGCATCGGATGTTACGATCAGATTTTCAATATCGATGGTAAGTACCTTTTTGATGGTTGTTCCTGTCTCAAAACCATAAAGCTTGGTATAGGGATCCCCCGCCTGAACTTCGTAGTTCAAGGTAACCCTCATGATATCTGTACTCTCTGTCTGCTCCTCCACGCTCTCAGAACCTTCCAGCTGGAGTATCTCTGATTCGATGTCCTCACGCAGATGATCGTAGTCATCTCCCACCAGGCCATAATAATAAGTATAGTTTCCATCATAGCGATATAATTTCTCGCCTGATAAGACTTCTTTATAATCCTCCTCAAGCCCCTCTGTCTTCAGATAGGAGAAAAGGGTTCCCTTTTCACTCTTTTTCAGGAATCTGGTGGTGGTGTAATCATCCATATCCTTAAGTCCCTTGTAGGTCTTGCTTACTGTGATATTGGAATGACCGTCCAGCAGAATATCCACCGAGTTGGATTCATTGATCTTGGACAGGTAATTGGTCTGTTGTTTCCGTCTGCGCATGGCAATTCCGGCTGTGATTCCTATGATCAGCAGTGTGAGCAGCAAGCTGATCCCCAGCACTTTCCAGAACCAAGGTTTTTTTTGCCGGCTGTTCTGCGCCATAACCTTATTCACATCATAGCCTTGATAGCGTTTTCCTTTTTCGCCCGTTTTAGGCTTATTATTCTCCATCTTATGTCCTCCTTACAGACCTTGCCTTTCTCACTGGATATTCTTGAGCAGCATATATGTGATAGCGTTTGTTTGGTTTTCTTTCTTCTCCTCCTCGCTGAGTGGCCTTATGATCTTAGCCGGTGTGCCATAGGCCAGCATACCGTCCGGGATCTCCATGCCTTGAGGAACCAGGCTTCCGGCTCCGACGATACAATCCTCCCCGATTGTTGCACCATTCATTACGATAGCTCCCATACCAATCAGAGAATTATTCCCGATGGAACACCCATGAATCAAAGCTCCATGCCCGATGGAGACACTGTTACCGATATGACAAGGGTATCCGGTGCTGGCATGGACAACGGAAGAATCCTGTATATTGGTACCGGATCCAATGACGATCTGTGCCATATCCCCCCGGATTACAGTGTGGTACCACACAGAGCTCTCATCTCCTATGATGACGTTTCCGACGATATCCGCATCATGAGCAGCCCAGGCGTTTCCCTTCAAAATTGCATTTTTCACATAAGCCATAGAAAATGTATTCCTTTCTTGTCTCAACGATTCTTACACGAAAGTATCATACCACTTTCTGTGGGATTCATCAACATCTGTAGATATCTGAGATGTCAAAATTTACCGAGTTCCC
>CADBOX010000077.1 GCA_902796415.1 uncultured Lachnospiraceae bacterium | reverse complement strand
CTATAATTGTAAATCTTATTTTGAAAAATCATGTGAAATATACTAGACGAAAACCTGTAAAATAATGCACAAAAAAGAGAAAATATTTGAAGAAATAGGTTAAAAAGCATCAAATATGATCCACTTATGTACTGTTTATGGAGTTCGTGAGTCAAATATAATGAAAAGAATGAAATATGGAAATAATATTACCATGATATGTGTTGATATTTACAAACTATATTCCCTTCACTGAGATATCATCTTTGGAGAAACAAAAAAACTATTCAGATTATATATATGTGTTATAATCAATTCAATATGTCAATAAAGAAAAGAGGAAATGAAATGGAAGAAATCTACACTGAAATAGCTACGTTGGAACTGGAAGACGGAGAATACTCTATCACTGTGGAGATGGAAGGAGGAACAGGTAAAGCGTCTGTTCAATCTCCAACTACACTAACCGTGGAAGATCAGCAGGGCACAGCAACTTTGGAGTGGAGCAGTTCCCACTATGATTACATGCTGGTAAATGGGGAGAAGTATCTTCCGATAAATAAGGAAGGAAATTCCACCTTCCAGATACCTGTTTATGTCTATGACCAACCCATGGAAGTGGTGGCGGATACAACCGCTATGAGTACTCCCCATGAGATCGATTACACTTTGACCTTTCATAGTGACGAGATTAAGCCTCTGGCGTCATCCCATTCCACCAGTCCTGTACTTTATGTGGGTTGTGGAATTGTGATAGCCTGTGTACTGTTGGTATTCTTTTTGAGGAAAAGGAGTAAGAAATGAGTAAAATAAGTTATCGTAGAATGTTGGCTGTCATCTGCCTGGTCACTCTTGCCATTAACCTCCTTTCAGGCTGTGGTAGTAAAGGGGCAAGCAATGGCAGTGGTGAAGGATCTTCCCAATCTGCTAAAGAGACCGTAAAACAGGCTCTGGAACCGGACCAGGTCAGCGGAGAACTGACCTGGAATGATAAGATGCCTCTCGATTACGCGACACAGTTTTCCGTCGATTATTCTGAAGAAGGTTACGCATTGGTTACCATCGCCGGAAATGATCAGTTCCTTCTGGTTCCGGAAGGAAAAGAAGCACCTTCGGATCTGGCAAAAAGTGTGAAGGTGATTAAGAATCCTGCCCGGCATATCTATCTGGTGGCTTCTGCCGTCATGGATATGTTCGATTCCTTCGGGGGGATGGACGCTTTGGCTTACACCGGAACCAAAGAGAAAGACTGGTATATCGAAGATGCCAGGAAAGCCATGGCTGATGGCAAATTAATCTATGCCGGCAAATACTCTGCACCGGACTATGAGATGATCATCTCAGGAGGCTGCGATCTGGCCATTGAGAATACCATGATCTATCACACACCCGAAGTAAAAGAACAGCTGGAGAAATTCGGTATCCCTGTCATAGTGGACAACAGCAGTTATGAGGAGAATCCCCTGGGCCGCTGTGAGTGGGTAAAACTATATGGACTTCTTTCCGGTTACGAGGAGGAAGCGGTGAAAGCCTTCCAGGAACAGGAGGATGAATTCAATCAGATCAAAGACAGCGATAAAGCGGGGAAAACCGTTGCCTTCTTCTACATCACAACAGATGGCCAGGCGAATGTTAGAAAATCCAATGACTATCTGGCCAAGATGATCGATATGGCAGGGGGAGAGTACATCTTCAAGGATCTCGGTGCTGATGATGATACCGCAAGTTCCACCATGAGTATGACCATGGAAGAATTCTATGCCGGCGCTGTGGATGCGGATTATATCATTTATAACAGTACTATAGAAGGAGAACTGAACAATATGGGAGATTTGCTGGCTCTCAACAATATGTTGGAGCGTTTTAAAGCGGTGAAGGAAGGGCATGTCTATTGTACTACCAAGAACTTATACCAGTCCTCTATGGAGTTGGGAACCATCATCGCTGATATCTATCATATGCTTCATGATGAGAATGATCAGTTGACCTATATCTATAAAGTTGAGTAGAAGAGGTGCAGTATGCAGTCAGATAAGAACTATAAAAGATATATAACGGCCTATGTCCTGTTGATCGTCCTGATCGGTTTTTTCCTTTCTTTAAATATATGCATCGGAAGTGTGAATATCTCTTTTCCGGAAGTGCTTGATATTCTCAGAGGGCATGGGGCAGATTCCATACACAAAGACATTGTCATGCAGATCCGCTTTCCAAGATCTGTAGCTACCATATTGCTGGGAGGGGCATTGGCCCTTTCCGGTTATCTGCTTCAGACATTTTTCCATAATCCCATTGCAGGCCCCTTCGTTCTCGGTATCTCTTCCGGGGCAAAACTGGTGGTTGCCATCACTATGGTTTACTGCTTAAGTATCCGAGGATCCGCCAGCTCTCTGCTGATGATCCTCTCGGCTTTTGTAGGAGCCATGATTTCCATGGCATTTGTCCTTGCTTTATCCAGGGCAATCAATCAGATGCACATGCTCATCGTGGGCGGTGTTATGATCGGATATATCTGTACCGCGATCACGGACTTTATCGTCACCTTTGCCGACGATTCCAATATCGTCAATCTTCACAACTGGTCGAAGGGTAGCTTCTCGGGAATCACCTGGCAGAATGTAGCCGTCATGAGCGTTGTGGTCTGTATCAGTTTTGTGATGGTTTTCCTCATGTCTAAACCTATGAGTGCCTACCAGATGGGAGAGTCCTATGCCAAAAACATGGGGGTGAATATTGAACTATTCCGTGTATTACTGGTATTGCTGTCCAGTATTTTATCCGCTTGTGTCACTGCATTTGCCGGTCCGATTTCGTTTGTGGGAATCGCGGTTCCCCATCTGATCAAAAGTCTATTTGGCACTGCGAGGCCTATCGTTATGATACCTTCCTGTTTTCTGGGCGGAGCTGTGTTCTGTCTGCTTAGCGACCTGATCGCCAGAATTGCCTTTGCCCCTACGGAATTAAGTATCAGTACGGTGACTGCCGTATTCGGAGCACCCGTTGTCATCTACATTATGGTAAGAAGAAAGAAATAGACTAAGGTGGAGCTAGATATGGAACAGATGCAGAAAGATAATTATTTTTTTCATACAGAAAAACTTACAGTAGGTTATAATGGGGTTCCATTGATCCAGGATATCGAAATCGGTCTGAAAAAAGGAGAGATCCTTACCTTGATCGGGCCTAATGGAGCAGGTAAAACTACCATCATCCGCAGTATGATTCAACAGCTTAAGCCTGTAGCCGGAGTGGTATATCTGGAACAGAAACCCATGAAAGATATCTCCGGGCATGAACTGTCTAAGAGGTTATCGGTGGTACTCACGGAACGTATCCGTCCTGAGATGATGACATGCCGAGAGGTGGTTGCCACAGGTCGTTATCCTTATACCGGTAGATTCGGTATACTGGGAGAAGAGGATAATAAGATTGTGGATGAGGCCATGGAGTTGGTTGATATCACATTCTTAAAAGACAGGGATTTCTTAAAGACGAGTGATGGGCAGAAACAGAGGGTTATGCTGGCCCGCGCTATCTGTCAGGAGCCGGATATCATCGTGCTCGATGAGCCTACTTCTTTCCTGGATATTCGCTATAAACTGGAGTTCTTATCCATCATTCAGAACATGTCCAGACAGAAAGGCCTATCCGTTATCATGTCCCTCCATGAGTTAGACCTGGCCGGTAGAATATCGGATAAAATCGCATGCATTAAAGGGGATAAGGTAGACCGGTTCGGAACTCCGGAAGAGATCTTCAGTGAAGGATATATACAGAAACTTTACGACATGGATGTAGGAACGTATAATGAGAAATCCGGCGATCTGGAGTTGGGTAAAGTAGAAGGAGAACCCAAGATTTTCGTTATCGCCGGGGATGGTTCCGGAACAGAAACTTTCCGCCGTCTGCAGAGGGAGCAGATTCCTTTTGCAGCAGGTATTCTCTGGG
>CADBOX010000076.1 GCA_902796415.1 uncultured Lachnospiraceae bacterium | reverse complement strand
ATTGTTCATCTTTACCCCTCAGCTTCATGAATTGATCTCTCATCTTCCAGAACTTGGAACTCCTCATCCACTCAATCTCATTTTTCAGACTGCGGATCTCTCTGTTCTGGTCGCGGATCAAGGCATTCTTTTCACTGATGATCAGGTTTTTGTTATTGACTTCTTCATTTTTCATCTCGCGATATTGGTCGAATCTTCTGATATGAGTCAGGGAGTACTCAGCCATACGGGCTTCCTGTTCCTCAAGAGTCAATTCCGGGAAGGGGCGTATCACACCGAAATTCTTCTCCCCCTGAACAAATCGGTCAAAGGGGGTATCCTTGCCGTTTAGCATTTCCCGGCTGATATGGGGGATCTGATTCTTGTCATATATCTCCAGGTAGTGGTCCACTCTCTTCCTGTGACCTTTATAAAATGCACTGTAATCTGCTTTTTCATAAAGGTCAAAAATCGTAGTGTCATCCTTCAGGTCGAGATAAGAGATATGTGGAATATTATGGTAGGAAGCCAACTCGGCTACACGGGAATCGCTGGCCAGGATATAGCAGGGGGTTCCTGCCAGAAGACTGATAATATTCCCATGGATACGGCTGCCGAAATTAAAGTCCATACCCGACAGAAATTCAACCCAGGAAGGCTGCTCCAGGAAGCCCACCATCTTTGAATCCTTCATAAAAGGATCGGAAAAATGCGCGGGATAATCAGCTGGAAATTTCGGGGACTTGGATTTGTTATTCGGATAACCGATAAAGAGATTATGAATTTCCCAGACTACCTGGGAGATGAAAACTGCATTTTCAAATCGCTGGCTCTCTCTCCGGATGAACTGATACAGTGGTGTCGGTAGTTCCGATTTCATATTATAGCTGACCTTGGAAGATGGGGTGAGTTCCGGCAGACGGATCTCAGGAAGAGAATCTCCGTAGGTGTACATGGAAGGACAGCCAATGACGGTGAAATCCTTCTCTTCCACATAACCAAGGTGTTTCAGATAGTTTCCGGTTTCTTCACCACGGATACCTACTATGCTTGATTTTTGCAACACTGCATTCATGAATCTCTTCACGTCTTCGTCAAAAGAGAAGGTGTAGTTATCTCGGTCAATGGGAGCCTGAAGGCCCACGCCTACCACAACACAGGGGATATCAAGCTGCTCCACCAGATCGGTTATGCGGTTTAACTCCTTCATGAAACTGACACGAAAAGCATTTGCCAGAGGGATGATGAAGGCGGAACACTCATTGTTATAATACTCAATTTCTTCTTTTGGGATCCTGGCCCGGTTGAAACGGATAGACTCGATTTCCGTATCGTCCGTCACCATAAGCGTACGGATTACACTTCTCATAAATATGTAATTTCCCGTATTATTTCCGATAAGGTTACGGATCAATACCTCGGAGGGAGTGTGATTTTCTCCAAATTTAACATGTGATCGAACTAATATTTTTGCCATATTATTCTCCGTAATTATAGATTATATTTTTGTTCTTCTCTGAAGGCCTCATTGGACCGATTTTGTCACAACACATTCATTATATCACATAAATAATTATCCCGATAGTATTTTCGGGGATCTTACAGATAACGGAACAATTCCTTGGATTCTTCCTTCCGGGCAGTATCTTTTACTTCCAGGATCTCGGCTTTGACGGTTTTAGTGCCGAAAGCTATCTCCAGCACATCCCCGGCTTTAACGTTCTGGCTGGCTTTGGCCACCTTTCCGTTAACCATAACACGCCCGGCATCGCAGGCTTCATTCGCTACGGTTCTCCTCTTGATCAGTCTCGAGACTTTCAGAAATTTATCTAAACGCATATCGCTTCTCCCTATATCACACAAAAGGGTCACTGCCTTATATTGTAGTAAGGAGTGACCCTGATAATCTTAATATATGTATCTATTAGTTGTTAACTTTTTCCTTTAAAGCTTTCATAGCTTTAAACTTCGGAGCTTTGGAAGCGGGGATTGTGATGGTTTCTTTTGTTCTTGGGTTGATACCCTCACGCTCTGCTCTCTCGCTTACTTCGAAAGTACCGAAGCCTGCAAGCTGAACCTTTTCACCTTTTCCAAGTTCATCGCCAACAACCTCGATAAATGCCTTTAATGCGGAATCGGCATCTTTTTTTGATAAGGCTGTCTTTTCTGCAATTGCTGCAACTAATTCTGTTTTATTCATAACCATTCCTCCAAAATACAGTACATAATAACGCTTTTTCATAATTAAAGCATCTTTAATATTTATATAGGTTTCCATAGTATTTGTCAAGGTATTTTGACGCATTTCAATGGTTATTTATGTATTTCTTTTACATTATCTTCACAGTTTGGTAATAGTTAGAAATAATTTGGAAAAAAATCGAAAAAAATACGGAAATTCATTGAAAAAACCTGCCGGAGATACTAAAATATTCGGAGAATCGTAATTGGTAATCAAATGTTAATCAATGATCAGGCAGGTGTAAGATGAGCATAGGCGGAAGAAGGAAAAAAAAGAACAGCAGACAGTTTAATCAGAGATTCAAAAGAAGATTCCTTACCTCCAGATCGGCTATCATCTGGGCTTTCACCATCATTATCTTTGCTGGGATGGCCGTTGGATTCTACAAGATTGAGCAGAGGGTGTCCAGCTACCAGGAGACCATCGATGAGTTATCCACGGAGATAAAGACCTTGAAGAATACCAACAAACAGCTGGAGGAAGAGATGGAGAATGTAAACTCCGATGAATACATTGAGAAAATGGCGAGAGAGCGACTCGGCATGGTAAAAGAAGGCGAGTATATCCTGAGGCAATCCAAGGATGCGGATCAGGAAGATAAGTAGTTTTCCTCCATATTCTTGCCTTGACAAAAAATAGAACTGATGTTATATTAGTCTTCGTGAGTGCGGCGGGATAGCTCAGTTGGCTAGAGCATACGGTTCATACCCGTAGTGTCGCTGGTT
>CADBOX010000075.1 GCA_902796415.1 uncultured Lachnospiraceae bacterium | reverse complement strand
CGTATTGTTTGGTAAAGATGTACAGGCTCTTCCGGATGGACGTTACAGCAACGCTCCTCTGGCTGATGGTGTTTCCCCACGTCAGGGTCATGACGTTAAGGGCCCGACAGCTGCAGGTAACTCCGTAGCTAAACTGGATCAGCTGAATGTATCCAATGGTACACTTTACAACCAGAAGTTCTTACCATCCGCAGTAGCAGGTGATCAGGGACTTATGAACTTCGCAGCTGTAGTACGTAACTACTTCGATAAGAAGGGTATGCATGTACAGTTCAACGTAATCGATAAAGAGACACTCCTTGATGCTCAGGCTCATCCGGAGAACTACAAAGACCTGGTAGTACGTGTAGCTGGTTATTCTGCTCACTGGAACGTACTTGCTAAGGAAGTACAGGATGACATCATCGCTCGTACAGAGCAGTCCTTCTAATCTAAAGGAATTTCTTAACGACTCTTTAAGTCGCCGGTCTGCCTGGCGGTGACGCCAGGCAGACCCTGATATAGAATTCTATAAGGATTATCTGGATTATTTTGGGCCAAAGGAGGAAGTTATTATGTGTTTTACATATAGGGAAGCTGCTCTGTATAAGAAAGATCTGGAGCAGATATTACCCAAATTAGAGATTTCCTCTGCCAATTTCACCTATGAAGAACGGGAACCTGATCTTCAGAAAGAAGGTCTGGTCTTCAATTTACAGAGATTCTCTGTAAATGACGGACCGGGTGTCAGGACCATCGTTTTTCTGAACGGGTGTCCTTTACGATGCAAATGGTGTTGTAATCCGGAATCACAGAGAATGAAACCTGTGATTATGTGGAAGCAGCAAAACTGTGTCGGTTGCGGAAACTGTTCCGTAGTTTGTCCTACCGGTGCCTGCCAGATTCGTGACGCAGGCAGGATTGATCATTCCAAGTGTATTGTCTGTGGTAAATGCGTTGACGTATGTTATCACCAGGCACTGGAGATGAGCGGTAAAGTGATGACCGTGGAAGAAGTCCTGAAGGAACTCTATCAGGACCGTACTGTGTACAGAAGATCTGGCGGAGGTATCACCATCTCCGGCGGGGAAGCTCTCATGCAGCATGAATTCCTGGAAGAATTACTCCGGGGATGTAAATCCATGGGATGGACAACTGCAATCGAGACAACCGGATATGCACCGAAAGAAGTGCTGGATAAGATCATTCCATTGCTTGACACCGTTATGATGGATATCAAACATATCGATCCTGAAGTTCATAAAGCATGGACTGGCGTGTCAAACGAAAGGATATTAGAAAACGCTTTATATATCGCAACCATAGCCAAAGAGCTCATCATCCGTGTACCGGTTATACCGGGATTCAATGCGGATGAGGATACAATTCGTGGTATTGCCAAGTTCTGTACCTACCTGGAGAAAGATCATTTTGTGGGAATTCACCTTCTTCCATATCATGATTTTGGAACCAATAAGTACGATATGCTGGGCAAAGACTACGAGATGATTGGTACGGAGCGTCCGGATGAGGATTATATGAAGTATCTGAAATCAATCGTGGAGGCGGAAGGACTGTACTGTCAGATCGGAGGTTGATGCTATGGGAGACTATATCTTATATACCTCGGAATCTGTGACAGAAGGTCATCCGGATAAATTATGTGATATCATATCCGACACACTTCTGGATGCATATTTTGCAGAAGATAAAAATTCACATGTTGCTATGGAAGCCATGGCATCGAAAGGAATGGTATTTCTTTCGGGAGAAGTTACTTCTTCTGCGAGATTTAATATCATTGATAAAGTCAGAGAAGCAATTCTCAATGTAGGATATGACAGTGAGGAAAAAGGTCTGGACGGGAATAATTGTATTATTCTCCCCAACGTATCTGTTCAGTCCCCGGATATCGCCCAGGGTGTTGACCGCGCCGGAGGCGTGATTGGCGCCGGTGATCAGGGAATGATGTATGGATATGCTTGTGACGAGACGGAAGAATATATGCCTCTGTCCATCACCCTCGCTCATAAATTATGTAAAAGACTTACGCAAGTAAGAAAAGAAGGGATCCTTTCCTATCTTTACCCCGATGGAAAGGCCCAGGTTACTGTAGCCTACGATGATAAAGATCATGTCATCGGAATTACAGCAGTGGTTGTGTCCACACAGCATAGTGATTCTGTCTCAATGGACCGACTTAGAGAAGATGTCAGACGGGAAGTCATAGATGTGGTGATACCTGCACATCTGATTATGCCGGGATGTCAGATCTATATCAACCCCACAGGACGCTTCGTGGTAGGAGGCCCTGAGGGAGATACCGGTCTTACAGGCAGAAAGATTATAGTCGATACATACGGTGGCATCGCGAGACACGGCGGTGGTGCTTTCTCCGGAAAGGACCCGACCAAGGTTGACCGGTCTGCCGCCTACATGGCCAGATATGCCGCGAAGAATATCGTAGCTGCAGGCTTATGTAGAAAATGTGAAGTAAATCTGGCTTATGCAATCGGTGTTCCGGATCCGGTATCCGTCAGAGTGGATACCTTCGGAACAGAAGAACTGCCTATATCAATCATAAGAAAAGCTGTCAACGAAACCTTTGATTTCAGCGTGGCCGGGATCATAAGAAATCTCTCTCTCCTTAATGTTTCTTATAGACCGGTTGCCGCTTACGGTCATTTCGGACGACTGGATCTGGATCTTCCCTGGGAACGGATCAATGCGGTGAAGACTCTCCAAGAGCGTGCCGTCAGTCATATGACAGTGGAGATTGTGAAGCAGGCAAAAGCAAAAAAAGGATCGAATCTAAAAGATCTGGCATCTTTATTAGATGCATAAATAAGTAATAGATATCAGGGATATTCAGGCATTTACTTTCGAAACGGTCTCAACACAATATTCTCTCAAATAACGTTTCAATAGATAAAAGCTTGATCCGCTAAAATAAAGGCTGCCCGGTCAGGGCAGCCTTTTCTATTACCTAATGGGGCCAGAGACTACAGATATCTATTTTCAAGTTCCGTTGTTCCTCGGAAAGAGAGACAAATAACATGTCTCTCTTTCCTGTGGTACAAAGTCACTTTCAAATAGATATCTGTAGTCTCTGGCCATGCAATGTAACAAAAAAAGATAAAGGCTATTCATAATAAAAACAGGGGAGATCAAATGATCTCCCCATGTACTATTTAAGATAATCTCTCGAAGTCTGCAACTCCGTGTTTGCATACCGGGCAGACGAAATCTACCGGGAGGGTGTCTCCCTCGTAGATGTATCCGCATACTTTGCAGACAAATCCTTTTTTCTTCTCTGCGGCAGGTTTTGGTTTAACATTGGACTGGTAATAATTGTAGGTCATGGATTCCTTGCCACTGATTACACGTGCCTCATCGATGCTGCAGACGAACATGGTATGTGTTCCCATATCAATCTGCTGTTCTACCTTAAGAGAAAGGAATGCATTGATGTATTGTTTCAGGTATGGCAGACCGTTTCCTGAGATAAGGGTGTCAACCATGGCAAATTTATCCACATCCCGTCCGCTTTGGAATCCGAAGTTCTGGAAGATGGAGAACGGTGCTTCTACAGAGAGGCAGTTGACATTCAGTTTGCCGGAATTTTTCACCAGATCATGGGTGAAGTTCTGTTTATTCATGGTTACCGCAACCCGGTTCGGTGTGTTGGTAACCTGTGTTACTGCATTTACGATACAACCGCTCTTGTTGCTTCCATCATCAGCCGTCACAACATAGAGTCCGTATCCGATCTTAAATAACGCAGTCAGGTTGTTCTTATCGGCGGTGTCGTCACACTGCTGCAGGTAATCCATGCACATCTCATCTGCCAGGGCATCGAGAGCTTTGGAACTGTCCTCATTGAGGGCGGAACGGATAGTTACGGTATTGCGGGCAAAGTCAATCTTTGGACAAGAAGCAAGCATCTCTTTTATAAGGGAAGCAGCACGCGGAGCCCAGGATCCGTTTTCGATCAATCCTACCTTACGGTTCTGGAATTTATGCTCTACTAAGCGATGAATGAAATCGTGCATAAATGGATACATATTCGAATTGTAGGTGGTGGTAGCCAGGATCAGTCTGCTGTAGCGGAACGCATCACTGACAGCCGCGGACATATCATCCCGGGCCAAATCATATACAATAACCTTAGGAGCTTTATTGGCAATCAGTTTGTCTGCCAGCTTCATGACGGCTTCTTTCGTATGGCCATAGACGGAGGTATAGGCAATCACGATTCCTTCTTCCTCCGGTGTGTAGGAAGACCATTTGTCGTAAAGAGAGATATAGTATTCCAGATCGTGATCCAGCACCGGACCATGGGTCGGGCAGATCTTTGCGATATCCAGTTTCAGATCCATGGCTTTCTTCAGCAGAGCCTGTACCTGAGGACCATATTGGCCAACAATCCCGATATAATATCTTCTGGCCTCATCTGCCCATTCTTCCGGGCAGTCATTCGCACCGAATTTTCCAAATCCATCCGCAGAGAAAAGAACCTTATCATAAGTATCATAAGTGACGATAACCTCAGGCCAGTGAACCATAGGAGCTTCTACGAAAGCCAAAGTATGTTTCCCAAGGTTTAAAGTATCGCCTTCTTTTACCACGATCTGACGATCTGCAAAATCTGTCCCGAAGAATTGATTCATCATGGCAAAGGCTTTCGCTGTGGATACAATTTTAGTAGTTTTGAAGATCTCCATGAAGTCAGCGATGATTGCGGAATGATCCGGCTCCATGTGCTGAATAATCAGATAATCCGGAACTCTTTTTTCTACAACCTTTATAATGTTAAGAAGCCATTCTCCTCCGAAATTAACATCTACGGTATCCATAATGGCAATCTTTTCATCCAGGAT
>CADBOX010000074.1 GCA_902796415.1 uncultured Lachnospiraceae bacterium | reverse complement strand
AGACAATCTTAAAACAGGTCCAGATGGATCTCAGTCATACTTTCTACCAGGATAAGCCACTGGTACCTTTCTTAAAAGTAACCCAGGACCGCTGTGTTCTGGAGATTCAGAGAGGTTGTACCAGGGGATGCCGATTCTGCCAGGCCGGCATGATTTATCGACCCAACCGGGAAAGAGATCTTGATTATCTGGAAAAGCTGGCAGATACCATGCTGGATGCCACCGGTAATGATGAAATATCTCTGAGTTCCTTAAGCTCCAGCGATTTTCAGAAGCTGCCGGAATTGTGTAATTATCTGATTGATAACTATCGCAGTAAAAATATAAATATCGGGCTTCCTTCCCTCAGAATCGATGCCTTCTCCCTGGATGTCATGAGCAAAGTTCAGGATGTGAGAAAGAGCAGCCTTACTTTTGCCCCGGAGGCCGGCACACAGCGAATGAGGGATGTGATCAATAAAGGCCTGACCCGGGAAGTTATCCTCCAGGGAGCCAGGGAAGCTTTTATGGGCGGCTGGAATAAGGTAAAACTTTACTTTATGATGGGATTGCCCACAGAAAGGGAAGAGGATATGAAAGGAATCGCCCATCTGTGTGAGGATGTGGCGATGACCTACTATAAAATGGATAAAGAGTACCGGAAAGGGAAGGTATCGGTCGGTGCCAGCTGTTCTTTCTTCGTGCCCAAACCATTTACCCCCTTCCAATGGGCACAGATGTGTGACCCGGAAGAATACCAGCGCAGAGCCCATCTGGTAAATGATGAATTTAAGGCACAGCATAATCATCGAAGTCTCTCTTTTAAATGGCATGATGCCAAAACCACAGTGCTGGAAGGGATTCTTGCCCGGGGGGATCGTCGGCTATGTAAAGTCATCTATGATGCCTATAAGAAAGGATGTCTCTACGATGCCTGGACAGAGTATTTCCATTATGACCGATGGCTGGAAAGCCTGGAAGAGAACCATCTGGATTATCATTTCTACACCAGCAGGGAAAGAAGTCTGGATGAGATCTTCCCATGGGATTTCATCGATATCGGTGTGACGAAAAACTTCCTGAAACGGGAATGGAACCGTGCAATGGAAGAGAAGACAACGCCGAATTGCCATGAGAAATGTTCCGGCTGTGGAGCGGCAAGATTCGGAGGAGGTGTCTGCTATGAAAGCAAGAATCAAGTGGTCTAAGACCGGCATCCTGAAATTCATCGGCCACCTTGACGTCCAGAGATATTTCCACAAGGCCATGCTGCGTGCCGGGTTGCCCGTCTCCTTCTCCAAAGGGATGAGCCCCCACCAGATTATGAGTTTTGCGGCGCCGCTGGGAATCGGAATGACCAGTCAGGGAGAATACGTGGATGTCAGCTTCGACTGGAGTTATACCAGCCAGGAGATGATGGACCGCCTCAATGCTGTCATGAAGGAAGGAATCAGTATACTGGAGTTCAAACAGATTGAGGAGAAAGAAAAAAACTGTATGTCTGTAACCGCTGCAGCGGATTATCTGGTGACATTCCGGGGAGGTCATTACTATGAGGAGGCCTTCACCAAACGATGTGAACCCTTTTTCTTCCAGGAAGAGATTCCTATCTTAAAGAAGACCAAACGCAGTGAGAAAGTCGTGGATATCTCCCCGATGATCCTGGAGATCCGATCTCAGGATGACGGGATCTTCATGAAACTGGTAACGGGCAGTGCACAGAACCTGAAACCGCACACAGTGATGGAAGCATTCTGTAATTATCTGGGATATGATTATGATCCTCTGGGTTTTCAGTATCATCGACTGGAGACCTATCTGGAGAAAGATGGCAGACTGCAGCCTCTCGGCTCCGTTGGATGGGAGATAACACAGGAGATAAAACCGTCGGATACAGGCAAAGGAGAAGCTGCCAAAGATGAATAAACTGGTCATAACTTCCAAAGAGGATATCATATACTACGGCTATTTCCAGAATGGGAAAGCGGTGGAATTATATTGTGAGAAGAGGATGTCTGAAAGTCTTCTTGGAAACATCTATGTGGCCAGGGTAGAGAGAGTGGCAGAAGGGATCCAGGGAGCTTTCCTGGAACTGACTCCGAATCAGAAAGCATACTATAATATCTCTTATGCCGATCATCCCATAAAATTCACACCCAAGCATGAAAATGAGCTTCGCGGGGGAGATCTGATCCTGGTGCAGGTACGGAAGGATGCCGTGAAGACGAAACTGCCGGTGGCGGATGGCAATGTGAGGATGGCTGGAAAATACTTTGTCCTGACCTTGGCAAGAAAAGGCCTCAGCCTGTCCAAAAAAATTCAGGATACAGAGGAACGCAAACGACTGCAAAGCATCACGAAAGATTATATAAAAAACAAATCCCCTCTGGAATATGGAATCGTAATCCGCACCAATGCAGCCGGTGTAAACCGGGAGGACCTTCTCTCGGAACTGCAGGATCTGATGGGGCGCTGCTCCAGATTGCTCCAAAAGGCGCAGACTGCTCCGGGGAAAACCCTGATTGACAAAGAGCCTCCTTATTATATTCAGATTGGAAGGGAACTTCGTTTTTCCGAATTAGATGAGATTCTTACGGATGATCCTGTCATCCTGGATGAACTGAAGGATTATTATGATGGAGTTATCGGTGAGAAGATCTGTTTCTATGAGGACGATTATCCCCTCTATCTTCTCTACCGTTTTGAACATTTTTATAAAACAGCATTAAGCAAGATGGTGCCTTTGAAATCCGGCGGTTCCATCATCATTGAGCCTACGGAGGCCATGGTGGTGATCGATGTGAATTCCGGTGCGGTCCTGAAAGGAAAGAAGCAGGCCACGACCATCTTCGAGACTATGAACCGGGAGGCAGCGGCTGAGATTGCCTGCCAGTTAAGACTTCGCAATCTGTCCGGCATCATCCTCATTGATTTTATAAATATGAAAGATACTGTGAGCAGAGAAAATGTGATGGAATGTTTGAAAAAAGAGTGTGAATCCGACCGGATTCCCCTCCGGGTCATCGACTACACCGGTCTGGGTCTGGTGGAGATGACCAGATCAAAAGTAAGAAAAACGCTGAAAGAACAGTGGGATGAATGTCATAAATTCCCTCATCATTTTTCTTGATAAACTACCCAGAATAGTGCATATTTTTGTTGACATCCGTACAATGGGATGGTATTATATTATGCGTATGCCGCACGATCTTTGGTTGAAGTCCCGAAAGGGCACCAGAATCGGCGAGTAATTATCAGGAGGTGCCATTATGTACGCTATTATTGCAACAGGTGGTAAACAGTATAAAGTTAGCGAAGGCGATGTAATCAGAGTTGAGAAACTTGGTGCTGAGGCTGGTTCTACTTATACATTTGACCAGGTTTTAGTTGTAAGTGGTGACGAAGTGAAAGTGGGAGATCCGGTTGTAGCTGGTGCTACAGTGGAAGCTTCTGTAATTGAAGATGGTAAGGCTAAGAAAGTTATCGTCTACAAGTACAAAAGAAAAACCGGCTATCACAAGAAACAGGGTCACAGACAGCCTTATACAAAGGTTAAGATCGAAAAGATCAACGCTTAATCTGGATTTAAGTAAGACAGCATAAGCAGTTTGTGCAAAACGAAAACTAGGTAGTATTATGATTGAGATTACAATCTGCAAGAGACCTGAGAACAAGACATATCGTTCCATTCAGGTTTCCGGGCATGCCGACAGTGTGGAGGAAGGTGCCGATCTGGTTTGTTGTTCCGTATCGGTTCTTACGATTAATCTGGTGAACAGCCTGGATCATTTTACGGATGATTCTTTCATGTTCGACCAGCATGAATCCATCGGCTTTATGTCGGTTGTATTTCCGGAAGAACCAAGCAAAGAAGCAGAGCTTCTCCTTCGTTCTTACGAGCTGGGCATTATGTCCACTGCCGCACAGTATGGCGACTGGTTAAAAGTTTACACACAAGAGGAGGTGTAACCAATGATGATTAAGATGAACCTTCAGTTCTTCGCTCATAAAAAAGGTGTTGGTTCTACTAAGAACGGCCGTGATTCCGAGTCCAAGAGACTGGGAGCAAAGAGAGCAGACGGACAGTTTGTTAAAGCAGGTAATATTCTGTACAGACAGCGCGGTACAAAGATTCATCCGGGCAACAATGTTGGTCGTGGTAAAGACGATACATTATTTGCACTGGTAGATGGTGTTGTACGTTTTGAGAGAAAAGGCAGAGATAAAAAACAGTGCTCCGTATATCCGGTAGCATAATATATCTTGCAATCAATGGCGGCTTCTTTAACGGGAAGCCGCTTTTTTCATTCAGGTATTTGCAGAACATATGATTTGTAGGTGACTATTGTCTTCCATCCTATGGATATGATAAAATAAGAGCATAGTTAAACAGTCATTTTAAAAAGGAGGATATCGGTATGTTTGCCGACAGAGCCCGTATATTTATCCGCTCCGGCAAGGGCGGAGACGGTCATGTAAGCTTCCGCAGGGAGAAATATGTACCGGATGGAGGCCCCGATGGAGGGGATGGGGGAAAAGGCGGAGATCTTATCTTCGTGGTGGACCCCGGATTAAATACGTTGGTAGATTACCGACATAAAAGAAAATACAGTGCAGGCGACGGACAGCCTGGAAGCAAACGCCGCTGCAGCGGAGCGAACGGAGAGGATAAAATCCTGAAGGTCCCCGCAGGAACCGTGATCAAAGATGCTGAAAGCGGAAAGGTTATTCTGGATATGTCCAACCGCAAGGAACCGGTGGTCTTATTACGAGGAGGCCGTGGGGGAAAAGGAAACCAGCATTATGCCACAGCGACCATGCAGGCCCCCAAATATGCCCAGCCTGGCCAGGATGCCAAGGAGATGTGGGTGGACCTGGAACTGAAAGTGATTGCCGATGTAGGACTGATCGGTTTTCCTAATGTTGGGAAATCAACTTTTCTCTCCAGGGTGACAAATGCCAAACCCAAGATCGCTAACTATCATTTCACCACCCTCAATCCTAATCTGGGTGTGGTAGATCTGGCCGAGGGTGCCGGATTTGTCATCGCTGACATACCCGGGATTATAGAAGGAGCCTCAGAGGGAGCAGGTTTAGGCTATCAGTTCCTTCGTCATATCGAAAGGACAAAGGTCTTTATTCACCTGGTGGATGCCGCATCCGTGGAAGGCAGGGATCCCACCGAAGATATCAAGGCTATTAATAAAGAACTGGAATCTTACAATCCGGAACTTCTGAAACGCCCCCAGGTGATCGCCGCCAACAAGATGGATGTCATGCCCGAGGAAGACAGGGAAGTCCTGATCGAAATGTTAAGAGAAGAATTCCCGGATTCCGATATGAAGATATTCCCCATCTCTGCTGTGACAGGAGAGGGTGTTACAGAACTTCTGTGGTATGTGCATTCCCTTCTGAAAGAACTTCCCGAAGAACCCACGGAATTCATCCAGGAATTCTTCCCCGAAGAGCGTTTCGAGGAACCCGGAGAGTCTATCATCGTCACAAAAGTGGAAGATGGTGTTTTCAGTGTGGAAGGTCCTAAGGTGGAGAGAATGTTGGGTTATACCAACCTGGAATCCGAGAAGGGATTTGCCTTCTTCCAGAATTTCATGAAAGAAAACGGTGTGCTTGACCGTCTGGAAGAACTGGGAATTCAGGAGGAAGACACAGTGAGAGTCTTCTACCATGAATTTGATTACTATAAATAAAAATATGACGCATGGATTATTCAATCTGTGATAGAAAGGAATAGATATGACAAGTAAACAAAGAGCTTATCTGCGTGGTCTTGCTTCGAATATGGATCCCATAGCCCATATCGGAAAAGCATCCATCACTCCGGAAGTGATCAATGCCATCCGGGAAGCCATCGATAAGAGAGAACTGGTCAAGGTGTCAATCTTAAAGAACTGTTTTGACGATCCCAGAGAGATTGCAGAACTGGTGGCTGAAAGAACCAGATCTCAGGTGGTGGCTGTTGTGGGTAAAAAATTTGTACTATTCAAACAGGCAAAAGAGAACAGTAAGATCACTTTACCTTAGGAAAGGAATACCATCGATGGAAAAAAGAAAAAAAATCGGCATCATGGGTGGTACATTTAATCCGATTCATCTTGGGCATCTGCTGCTGGCTGAAAGAGCCTATCATCAATTCAAGCTGGACAAGGTCCTGGTGATGCCTACCAAGAACACCTACTATAAGAAGATGCCGGATAATGTAACGGAAGAACAGAGGATCGAGATGATCAAGCTGGCCATAGAGGACAACGATCATTTTGAACTGTCACTGGAAGAAATCAACCGGGAAGGGATCACTTATACCTATGAGACTTTATTGAATCTGACCAGGGATAATCCCGATTGTGATTACTATTTTATCATGGGTGCAGATTCCCTGTATCATATCGAATCCTGGTACATGGTGGAAGAAATCTTTAAGATGGCTACCATACTTGTGGCGGCCAGAGGAGTGGGAACCAGTTCAGTACTGGACAGTCAGATTGAATATGTTCAGAATAAATTCGATGCTGTAATTGAGAAACTTTATGCTCCCATCATGGAAATCTCCTCCAATGATATCCGGAAGAGAGTTCAGAATGGAGAAAGCATACGTTATCTGCTTCCCCAAAGCGTCATCCGGTACATCGAGGAACATCATATATATGAATGAGGAGGACGGCATATGAGACGTGAAAAAATCATGAATGCCATACGCAAGAGCCTTCCTTCCAAAAGATTTGAACATACTCTGGGTGTCACATATACGGCTGCCTGCCTCGCCATGCGTTATGGGGAAGACATAGAGAAAGCGAGGATAGCCGGTCTGCTGCATGATGCTGCCAAGTATATGTCCTCCAAGGAGAAGATACAGACTTGCCTGAAGAACGGCCTTTCTGTCTCTGAATATGAAGAGAAAAATCCGGAGCTTCTACATGCAAAACTGGGAGCATATCTGGCCAAGGAAGAGTACGGGGTATCAGATCCGGATATCCTCTCAGCCATCACCTGGCATACCACAGGAAAACCGGATATGACTTTACTTGAGAAGATTCTCTATATAGCGGATTATATGGAGCCGAATCGTGACCAGGCACCCAATCTTCCTGAAGTGCGAAAACTGGCCTTCCTGGATCTGGATGAATGTCTCTTCCTGATCCTCAAAGACTCCGTCAGTTATCTGGCCAGCAGAAATATAATCATTGATCCCATGACACAGACTACCTATGAATACTATAAAGCCTTGCGGGAGAATCAGGGCAATATCAAAAAAGGAGAATAATATGGACGAATCTAAAAAAATGGCACTAATCGCCGTAAGGGCTCTGGAAGATAAGAAAGCGGAAGAGATTTCCATCCTGGATATCAGTGAAATCTCAACTCTGGGAGACTATTTTATCATTGCCAACGGTGAGAACAGGAACCAGGTTCAGGCTATGGCAGATAATGTGGAAGAGAAACTGGGGATAGCCGGGTATGAGCCGAAACATATCGAAGGTTATCAGACTGCAAACTGGATTCTGCTGGATTACAAAGATATCATTATCCACGTATTTGGAAAAGAAGACCGGAACTTCTATGATCTGGAACATATCTGGATGGATGGAAAACCAGTGAAAAAAGAAGATCTTGCACTGTAAGGAAAAAATATATATCCTTAAAATGATATAAATAACGAATAAGGAGTCATGACACTTGCGATGATCTACACAGAATCGTCAGTGTCATGACTCCTTTTAAATTATAAGTAAAATGCCCGATCAGAGATTCGATTAACAGAAGGAACGGAATAATCCGATCACTTTTCCAACGATGGAGAAAGAAGAACCTTCAGGAACATAGATCGGATCCATGGTATCATTCTCAGGCTGCAGCCGTATCCTCTGACTCTCCTTGTAAAATGTCTTGACAGTGACAGAGTCATCCAGCAGGGCGACAACAATATCTCCGTTGGAGGCGACAGGTGTATCCTCAACCAGAATGTAATCCCCGTCATATATGCCGACATTAATCATGCTTTCCCCCTTAACGGTCAACATGAATGTCTGTTTGTTACGGACGAATTCAGGCATAATGGGAAAGTATCCCTGGATGTTCTGGACAGCCAGAATGGGTTCTCCGGCAGTGACAGTACCTACGATCGGAACATTGACCAGTTCACGTCTGGCCAGATTAAAATTATCATCCACGATCTCTATAGCTCTGGGCTTGGTAGGGTCTCTTCTTATATAGCCGTTCTTCTCCAATGTCTCCAGGTGGGAGTGAACGGAGGAGGTAGATCTCAAATTCACTGCGTTACATATCTCCCTCACTGCAGGAGGATAGCCATGATTCAGGATAGAATCCTTGATATATTCTAAGATTTCACGCTGTTTTGCACTTATCTTACCGTAACTCATATCTGATACTCCTTTATCAAACGTATGTTTT
>CADBOX010000073.1 GCA_902796415.1 uncultured Lachnospiraceae bacterium | reverse complement strand
CAATACCAATCGCCCGGATGATCCCGGAAGCGTGATCGTCCGAAAACTGCCCAAGGGCAAGACAAAATACCCGATCATCGGTGTGGCTGGCAAATCTGGTATGTCGGTGATACAGATCGAAAAAGTCATGGTCAGCGACGGTGCCGGTTTCAGTGCCCTGGTGCTGGATATCCTGAAAAACAGGGCATTGCCTTTTGAGCATTGTCTTACCGGAATTGATTCCATCACCCTCATCATCCGCAGTGATCTGCTGGAGGATTGCAAAGAAGACCTCCTTGATGAGATCAAGCAGACTTTGGATCCGGATTTCATAGAACTCATGGAGAACCTGTCTGTGATCGTTGTCATCGGGGAGAAGGATACGGAATCCAGCGATGCCAATATCCGTGTGCTCTGGCATCTGATGCAGGCAGGTATTCCCATCAAAACCATCAATCAGGGTGCAGGGAAGCTGAACCTTCTGATCGCTGTATCGGAAGACCGGTATCAGGAAGCCATCCTGGCGATCTATAAGGCCATCGAACAACAAAAAGTATAAAGATTATGAATGAATTGCCCTGTGGCTGTCTGTCTGAACAGATAACTGCGGGGCATCATTTTTTTCATTTTCTATATTGACATTGTGTCAGAATAGAGATATAATACATTCTGACACGAAGTCAGAATAGAGACAGAATAGTCAGAAAGGAGGCACTATGCCGAAAGGATCCCCTGAATTAAAGGCTGCAAGGAGAGAAGAGATCATCAATGCCTGTGAGCAGTTATATCAGACCATGAGTTTTAAAGAGATTACCCTGAAGGAAATCGGGAAGGTGACATCCTTCACAAGAACGTCTATATATAACTATTTCCAGACCAAGGAGGAGATCTTCCTTGCCCTTTACGAAAGAGAGTACGACCTGTGGAATGAAGAACTGCAAAGCATTCTGATCAATAATGAAAAACTGAGCAAAGAAGAGCTGGCGGATAAGATCGCTTCCTCCATATCCGACAGGGAGCAGCTGCTGAAGCTTCTGTCCATGAACAATTATGACATGGAAGCCAACAGCCGGCCGGAGCGACTGGTATCCTTCAAGACGTCCTATGGCGAGTCCATGAAGAATATGTGCCGGCTTCTGAGGAAATTCTGTCCGGACAAATCGGTGCAGGATATCCAGACTTTTCTCTATGTGTTCTTCCCCTTTTTGTTTGGGATATATCCCTATACCGCTGTCTCAGACAAGCAGAGGGAAGCCATGAGAGAAGCAAATGTGGACTATGTGTATCAGTCCATTTATGAGATCACCAATAGTTGCCTGTTAAGGCTTTTGTAAGAAAAGGAGCGATGAAAAATGGCAAAGAAAATATTAGTAGCAGTATATTCCGCAAGTGGAGTGACAAAACGGGTAGGAGAAGAGATTGCAAGAGTCAGTGGCGGTGATTTCTATGAGATCATTCCCCAGGAAATCTATACCAAAGAAGACTTAAACTGGATGAATAAAAAAAGCCGCAGCAGCCTGGAGATGAATGATCCTTCTGCAAGACCTGAGATTGCAGGCAGTGTTTCCGATATGGATTCCTACGATACAGTGATCATCGGCTTCCCGATCTGGTGGGGTCTGGCCCCACGGATCATCGAAACATTTCTGGAAAGCTATGACTTCTCCGGGAAGACCATCATCCCCTTCTGTACTTCCGGCGGCAGCGGTGTCGGCAGAAGTGATACAGCCCTCCATAAGAATGTAAGTGGTGATGTCAAATGGGTCAGTGGTGTACAGATCAACCGTCCGAATGAAGGAAAGATAAAGAAATGGCTGGACAAAGTGCTGTAAGGAGTGAATCGAGATGCAATATACTAAACTTGGTAATTCTGATCTGACGGTTTCCCGCATCTGCATGGGCTGTATGGGCTTTGGGGATGCTGTCAGAGGACAGCACAGCTGGACCATCGACGAGGAGCATTCCAGGGAAATCATAAAACGGGGCCTGGACCTGGGGGTCAACTTCTACGATACGGCCATCGCCTATCAGAGCGGAACCAGTGAGCAATATGTGGGTCGTGCCCTCCGTGATTTTGCAAAACGGGAGGATGTGGTGGTTGCGACAAAGTTCCTGCCCAGGACCCAGGAGGAGATCGCAAATGGGGTCTCCGGACAGCAGCACATTGAAAATATGATCAACACCAGCCTGAAAAATCTGGGAATGGACTATGTAGACCTCTATATCTATCATATGTGGGACTGGAACACACCCATTTATGATATCCTCGATGGCCTGAACCGTATCGTGAAGGCAGGAAAGGCTAGATATATCGGTATCTCCAACTGCTTCGCATGGCAGATCGCCAAAGCCAATGCGTTGGCAGAAAAGGAAGGATTTGCAAAGTTTGTCTCCATCCAGGGACATTATAACCTGATCTT
>CADBOX010000072.1 GCA_902796415.1 uncultured Lachnospiraceae bacterium | reverse complement strand
CAGTTCTTTGATTTTTTACGGGCCTCCCGGGACAGGCAAGACCACTCTCGCAAAGGTAATTGCCAATACCACCAGCGCCAGTTTTGTTCAGATGAATGCCACCACCTCCGGCAAAAAAGACATGGAACAGGCAGTGGCCCAGGCCAAAGATACTTATGGTATGTACGGAAAGAAGACCATCCTCTTTATCGATGAGATCCATCGCTTTAACAAGGCACAGCAGGATTATCTGCTGCCTTTTGTGGAGGACGGGACCGTCATTCTGATCGGTGCAACCACAGAGAATCCATATTTTGAAGTGAACAGTGCTTTAATATCCCGCTCCAAGATCTTCAAGCTGGAACCCCTTTCCAGGGAGGATATTCTGACCCTGATTGAGATCGCGGTCCATGATGAGATACGAGGTATGGGTTCTTACGGTGCGGAGATCACAGAGGAAGCAGCACAGTTTATCGCGGAGATGGCAGGTGGGGATGCCCGTAATGCCTTGAATGCAGTGGAATTGGGAATTCTCACGACAGAACCGTCGGAGGACGGGAGAATCTGGATCGATCTGGAAGTTGCCCAGGAGTGTATCCAGAGGAAAGCCATCCGCTATGACAAGACCGGGGACAATCATTATGACATTATCTCTGCCTTCATCAAAAGTATGCGGGGAACGGACCCCGATGCGGCGGTCTTTTATCTTGCGAGAATGCTGGAAGCAGGGGAAGACCCGAAATTCATTGCCCGGAGGATTATGATCTGTGCTTCGGAAGATGTGGGCAATGCTGACCCTCAGGCTTTGACTGTGGCAGTATCTGCATCCATGGCTGTGGAACGGATCGGACTTCCGGAAGCGAGAATCATCCTGGCACAGGCGGCTTCTTATGTGGCAAGTGCCCCTAAGAGTAATTCGGCAGTGAATGCCATAGATAAGGCCATGTCCATGGTGAGAGAGCGGGAAACCGGTCAGGTTCCTCCATACCTCAGAGATGCCCATTACGGTGGGGCAAAGAATCTCGGTCATGGGATCGGTTATAAATATGCGCATAATTATCCGGAGCATTATGTAAAACAACAGTATCTACCGGATGAGATGGTGGGAGAGAGTTTTTATGAACCATCGGAAAATGGTTATGAGAAAGAGATCGGAGAGCGCCTGATGCGCCTTCGCAACAGGGAAGGAGAGGTTTGATGAGATTATTATGGAGAATTCTGGCTATCCTGGGAGTGGCAGCCCTGCTGGGCCTGGTATTTCTGACTTTATATCTGGCATTAACAGGAAGCCCTTATTTCATGGCTTCTCTTTTCGCCATGATCGTTGTTCCTGTCTTCATCTATGGTTATATGACTATCCTTCGTATCCTCTCTTCCAATCAGAAGAAAAGGATAGAAGATATCCTGGAAGAAGGATCAAAAGAAGCGGAAGAAACTTCCGGGGACGATGCTTTATAATATTTTCAAGTATTTTTACTTGACAAAGGCTTCCCCGTCCTATATAATGGCCTTCGGTAAAGCAAAACCACTTTACATGAGGTGACGAAAACGTGGACAGTATAGTAGAAAAGTCGATGTTGTTTGACTTTTATGGGGAACTGTTGACTGAACATCAGAAGAAAGTATATAGCGAATATATCCAGAATGACTTATCTGTCACTGAGATGGCCGGTTTGCTGGGGATCAGCAGACAGGGTGCCCATGATATGATCCGACGTTGCGAGAAGATCATGAGGGACTATGAGAACCGGCTGCATCTGTTCTCCCGATACCGGAAGGTCAAGAAGATGGTGGCAGAGATCCAGGAGTGTGCGGAGGTTATGAAGGGTTGTAAAGACCAGGAGATATTGGAAGAGAAGATTTCCAGGATCTCTAAAATCTCCGGGGACATTCTGGAAGAGTATTAATGAAGGAGGCTGTATATGGCATTTGAAAGCCTTACAGATAAATTACAGAACATCTTCAAGAACCTTAGAAGTAAAGGGCGCCTGACAGAATCCGATGTCAAGGAAGCGATGAAGGAAGTAAAAAGAGCTTTGCTGGAGGCGGATGTCAATTTCCGTGTGGTAAAGTCCTTTATCAAGACAGTCACGGACCGGGCTGTGGGGCAGGATGTTCTAACAGGACTGAACCCTGGGCAGATGGTCATCAAAATCGTAAAAGAAGAGATGGAGAGCCTTATGGGTTCTGAGACCACGGAACTTGTGATCAATCCTGGCAATGAGATCACGATCTTCCTCCTGGCAGGTCTGCAGGGTGCCGGTAAGACCACAACTGCGGCCAAGATTGCCGGCCAGCTGAAGAAAAAAGGCAAAAAACCATTGCTGGTGGCATGTGACGTATATCGTCCGGCAGCCATCAAACAGCTGGAGATCAATGGTGCAAAGCAGGGCGTACCGGTATTCTCTATGGGAGATAAAAAAGATCCGGTGGATATCGCCAAGGCTTCCGTAGAATATGCCAGGGAGAATGGGAACAATATCGTAATCCTGGATACGGCAGGACGTCTTCATATCGACGAGTCCATGATGGAAGAACTGCAGAACATCAAAGAAAATCTGGATGTGACCCAGACTGTTTTGGTGGTGGATGCCATGACCGGTCAGGATGCGGTAAATGTAGCCAAGACATTTGAGGAGAAAGTCGGCATAGACGGCGTGATCCTTACCAAGTTGGATGGAGATACCCGTGGTGGTGCTGCGCTCTCCATTCGTGCCGTTACCGGAAAACCAATCCTGTACATCGGTATGGGAGAGAAGCTGGAAGATCTTCAGCAATTCTATCCGGACCGTATGACAAGTCGTATCCTGGGAATGGGCGATGTGCTTACACTCATTGAGAAAGCCCAGAATGCCGTGGATGAAGAGTCAGCCAAGGAATTAGAAAAGAAAATCCGCAAGGCGGAATTCGGTTTCGATGATTTCCTGACCCAGATGCAGCAGATCAAGAGTATGGGAGGAATCGCGGACCTGATTTCCATGATACCGGGTGTCGGCAGCCAGATGAAAGATGTGGAGATCGACGAGAGCGCCATGGGCCATGTGGAGGCAATCATCTATTCCATGACACCCCAGGAGAGATCCAACCCCAACCTGCTGAACACATCCCGGAAACAGCGTATTGCAAAAGGCGCCGGTGTTTCGATCCAGGAAGTGAACAAGCTCTGTAAGCAGTTTGAGCAGACCAGAAAGATGATGAAGCAGATGAGCGGTTCTATGGGAAAGAAAGGCCGCAGGGGCAATCCGTTTGGTTTTGGTGGAATGAAACTTCCTTTTTAAGTGAATAACCCAAAGGGTTAATATATATTAATGTTTTAAGTTTTATGAAAGAGGTGCAAAAATAATATGGCAGTAAAAATGAGATTAAAAAGAATGGGCAAGAAGAAAAATCCAATCTATAGAGTAGTAGTAGCGGATGCAAGATCTCCCCGTGATGGAAGAAACATCGATGAGATCGGTTTCTATGATCCAAACCAGGAGCCGGCTGTTGTTAAGATTG
>CADBOX010000071.1 GCA_902796415.1 uncultured Lachnospiraceae bacterium | reverse complement strand
TCCTGTCATGTGAGACTTATCTGTGCAACTTCTCTCTCAATATTTTTAGGCTCTCCCCAATATCGGCTACATCCACCAAAAAGATCTGTACCTTAACGCCATCAGCACTGCGAAACATAATATCATCATGCCCACGCATCTCTGCATTCTGTGGATATAAGAGCCAGATTTCTGATGTATGATATTTTTTTGCGTAAGCATACATCTGATACATGTCTGCCTGTGAGATTCCATAATTAATCCGCGGTTTATCAGTAAGGCTTTTCCATTTTGTATCAAGTATGATTTTCGATCCATCATCCCGAATAATCACAATATCCGGGCGCAGAGCAAACTGTTTAGGTGAATCAAAAAGATAACGTCCCTTATCCTGTGTGGATATTTCCCACCCCGTTTCCGCCATTACCTTTCTCAACTGCTGTGAAACATAAGACTCGAATACTTTCTCCATAGGGAATAGTAGGGCTCTGGCATTGGTTGTACCCGAAAAAGTTGTAAAACTTTTTCCCAGAAGAAATACTCGAGACCATCGCATGATCATATCGTATTCTTTTGTACTGCGATCTATCACCACTTTTGAAAAATCCTTCTGATAATTTACTGAAGGTGAGATCATCTCGAAAGCAGTAAGCAGCTGCCGGATTTCTTTCTGATTCTCCGCACTTGATGATATGCTTTGTAACTTCTGCAAAGTTGCTTTAATTATCCTGTTCTCCGCACGATTCACCTGATACTCATCATATCGTGTGTAGAATCTCTCGCCATGTGCCGAATTGCGTTTTATCTGCTCAGTAACAATTATCTTGCCCTTGTAAAAATTCAGATTCTCCTTTCGGCTTATATAAGAGGACTTTATACCATGTTTAACTAGTATTCGGACTTCCTGCAAGTACATATTAATGAATATCTCATATAGTGTCATCCGATCCATCTTCAGATTAGATTCGTTGAAAACCTTGCACGGGAAATCTTTCATGCTACGTAGCATACGAAGAAAAACCCTCTTAGTCTCGGTCAAATTTCTGTCATTCGAACCGAAATCAATCTTTGGGAGAACCTGAACCTGGTACCCGTTTTGCATCTGGATCAAACCAACATAACTATTTACAGAAATGATATCACCCACATTCCTGCGGTAACCTATCCTCAAGAAATCGAGCGCATCGGCATGTGCTTCATCACCAGCGTATGCATGGATGAAATTCACTAGTTCCCTGAACACATTTTCCGGAAGGAAGGCATATTCGGATTCAAAATCAGGGTTGCAGGAAATCTTTTCGAATTCCCTTATCTCTATGATTTTCTTCATTATGCATACTCCTATTGTCTCATCGTAACAATCAAATCACCCACAATACGAAGCAGTGCAACAATTACAGATTCTTCCCGATCAGTTTATAACTCTTGATCTTAAAAAATGCATCTCGTTGTATGCTATATCCTTTTTCTGGAAGATCAACATCCGGATTACCGTTAAAGATATCAATAGATTTCACTTCCCAGTCCAAAATAAACTTATACTCATCTGGCTTATCATTATCGCCGAGTACAAGCTGAATTTTGTCGTAGTCTTCATAGAAGTATTCCTGAAGAAGTGGAATCACTTTCTTTTCAAAGATTGAAGCCAGCATCTCTATAGACGGATCTTCTGCCAAATTTATAAAGAATGCGTGACCAATGGTATGTTCTCGATCATATAAGTATTCTATCCGTTGATTAATAATATCCAACATCCGAGAAACGTCCAATTCTTCGCCATTACTTTCAACCTTATCTGCTGAAAATGCCTTCAATACGGTTGAAGTCGGCATTATTTCCGTGAAATCAAATCTCCGACGAAGAGCTGTATCCATTAAGGCGATTGATCGATCAGCCGTATTCATAGTTCCAATAATATATACATTGTCTGGCACAGAAAATGTTCCTCCCGAATACGGCAAAACAGTTTCCATTGCCTCTTTAGCCCCAGCTCTTTTCTTGTCCTCAATCAGAGTAATCAATTCACCAAAAATCTTTGAAATATTACCACGATTTATTTCATCAATAATGATAACATACGGTTTCTTGTTTGATTCAATTGTCATACCTCCATTTTCTTCAACAACACGAAGCAAATCGGAAAGCTTCATATGGCTCATGAAGGACATAGAAAAATTAGACAAATACTTATTACTGTTGATTGCCCTGACATCAATCTGTTTGTCCGTTATCAACCACTTTACTTTGCGTGTCCACCTGAAAGAACTCTTCTTATTGTCATATACTAAATCATCATCCTGAATTATGCCAACCCCGTCGATTATGCTGCTTTTACCATAATAAGTAATGACAAAATCACCCGGTTTCATTTTAATCAGATGATCATACTCCCATTGAAACTCTTTTCCAGGATTCTCTGGTCCATCAAACCGAATTTCGCCATTAAGGAAGCAATCTGTTTTCAAATCATTACTGCCCTTATCTTTCAGCCACACAAGCCATATAGAAGCATTATGGTCAATATCCGCAGTTTCCGGCATTCGTGCTTCATTGCAGAGTTTCTTAAATATTCCATCACATATTATGTATTTTAGGCCGCCTTCAGATTCTTCACTGGCCATGACCGGTCGAATGCCTTCAATGAATTCCTCATACCCGTAAGACTGGTGAAAAGTAGTAAAAACAATTCTCCCGGCACTGCGCAGTTCGTTGTACCTTGTAAGTACTGTGCTGTA
>CADBOX010000070.1 GCA_902796415.1 uncultured Lachnospiraceae bacterium | reverse complement strand
TCAGAAAGATTCTATTCTATATAAGAATATAAAGCAAGTATTAAATAATCAGGAGGATAGATATGAGTAAAGAAAAAGTAGTTCTGGCTTATTCCGGAGGACTGGATACCACAGCCATCATCCCATGGCTGATCGAAACTTACAATTATGAAGTAATCTGCTGCTGCGTGGACTGCGGCCAGGGAGAAGAACTGGACGGACTCGATGAACGAGCCAGATACTCCGGTGCTTCCAAATTATATATAGAAGATATCGTGGATGATTTCTGTGAGAATTATATTATGCCTTGTGTACAGGCAGGAGCCGTATATGAGAATAAATATCTCCTGGGAACCTCTATGGCACGTCCTGGCATCGCCAAGAAACTGGTGGAGATTGCCAGAAAAGAAGGTGCTGTCGCCATCTGTCACGGCGCCACAGGTAAAGGAAACGACCAGATCCGTTTTGAGTTATCCATCAAGGCACTGGCCCCGGATATCAAGATCATTGCTCCCTGGCGTGACAGCAACTGGAAAATGGACTCCCGCCAGTCAGAAATCGATTTCTGTAAGGCACACGGTATCGACCTGCCCTTCTCTACTGACTCCAGTTACAGCAGAGATCGTAACCTCTGGCATGTCAGCCATGAGGGCCAGGAACTGGAAGATCCCTCCAAAGAGCCTAATTATGATCACATCCTCATGATGTCCGTAACTCCTCAGAATGCTCCGGATCAGCCGGAATATGTTACCATGACCTTTGAAGAAGGAGTTCCCAAAACCCTGAACGGTGTTGAGATGAAGGTTTCCGACATCATCCGTAATCTGAATGTTCTGGGTGGTAAGCATGGTATCGGCATCGTTGATATCGTCGAGAACCGTGTGGTAGGAATGAAATCAAGAGGAATCTATGAGACACCCGGCGGAACCATCCTTATGGAGGCCCACAAGCAGCTGGAAGAGATCACTCAGGACCGTGCCACCATGGATATGAAGAAGGATATCGGCAACCGTCTCGCCCAGGTAACTTATGAAGGAAAGTGGTTTACACCTCTCTGTGAAGCACTGCGGGCCTTCGTGAAATCCACACAGAAGTATGTGACCGGAGAGGTTCACTTCAAGCTGTATAAGGGCAATATCATTAAGGCCGGAACCACTTCACCTTATTCCTTATACAATGAATCCCTGGCATCCTTCACCACCGGTGATATGTATGATCACCATGACGCGGAAGGTTTCATCACCCTCTTCGGACTTCCGCTGAAGGTTCGGGCCATGAATTTATTAAATGTACAGAACAAGAACAACTGATCATAGAAGGAGACAAACATGGCACAACTATGGGGCGGCCGTTTCACAAAGGAGACGGACCAGCTTGTCTATAACTTTAATGCATCCATAAGCTTTGATAAAAAATTCTACAGACAGGATATGGAAGGAAGTATGGCCCATGTCAAGATGCTGGCAAAGGTGGGAATCCTCACGGAACAGGAGGAGAAAGAGATCCTGGAAGGAATCCAGGGTATCCTCAATGACGTAGAAAACGGCAGTCTGGAGATCTCTGACAAATATGAAGATATCCATAGCTTTGTGGAGGCTACCCTCATTGACAGGATCGGGGATGCAGGTAAGAAACTTCACACCGGAAGGAGCCGCAATGATCAGGTTGCCCTGGATATGAAGCTGTATACCAGAGATGAACTGATCTCCATCCGCTCCGAATTGCTGGATCTCATCAAGACCTGCCACGGCCTGATGAAGGAGCACATCGGTACGGCAATGCCTGGTTTTACTCACCTGCAGAAAGCTCAGCCTCTTACCCTTGCCCACCACATCGGTGCATATATGGAAATGTTCAAAAGGGATTACAGCCGTCTTAATGATATCTATGACCGTATGAACTACTGTCCACTGGGATCCGGTGCTCTGGCCGGAACCACCTATCCTTTGGACCGCGAGATGACTGCTTCTCTCCTGGGCTTCTACGGACCTACCTTAAACAGCATGGATTCCGTATCTGACCGGGATTATGTCATTGAATTACTGAACGCACTCTCCATCATTATGATGCACCTGAGCCGTTTTTGTGAGGAGATCATCCTCTGGAATTCCAATGAATATCAATTCATTGAGATCGATGATGCCTACAGTACCGGCAGCAGTATCATGCCCCAGAAGAAGAATCCGGATATCGCCGAGCTGGTCCGTGGTAAAACAGGACGGGTCTACGGCGCATTGAATTCCATTCTGACGACCATGAAAGGAATCCCCCTGGCATACAATAAAGACATGCAGGAGGACAAGGAACTTACCTTTGATGCTTACGATACCGTAAAGGGTTGTCTGGCCCTCTTCCACGGCATGTTAAAAACCATCACATTCCATAAGGATGTGATGGAAAAAAGTGCGAAAAACGGTTTTACCAATGCCACAGATGCAGCGGATTACCTGGTGAATCATGGAGTGCCCTTCCGGGATGCCCACTCCATCGTGGGGCAGCTGGTATTATACTGCATCGACAAGAACATCTCTCTGGATGATATGACACTGGAAGAATACAAGGCCATCAGCCCGGTATTTGAAGATGATATCTATGATGCCATCTCCATAAAAACATGTATCGAGAAAAGAAATACCATCGGCGCCCCCGGACGGACCGCCATGGAGAATGTCATTGCCATTAACCAACAATGGCTCGAAAACCTCTGATCATATAATAAAAAGAGGCCACGCCTTGACTATTTAAGGTGGAGTGTGGCCTCTTTTTTATATATACTCTTTTATTGACGTGATATGATGCTCAGCTGATTAAATGGAATGGTGATGTCGTTATCATC
>CADBOX010000069.1 GCA_902796415.1 uncultured Lachnospiraceae bacterium | reverse complement strand
TTCTCTGAACATTGGATGTCTCCTCTAACAGAAGGTAATGGGGTTCCCATCCCTTTTAAGCTCTGTTTCCGGCCATGCCTTGGCATAACCGAGAGCAACTCCCCCTGTAACTGTCTCATCCTCTTTCAGACCAAGGGACAGAAGTTCTCCTCGAATCACCGGATTCTCATCGAGCCAATGAAGCTGGTTGATATAGCAGGAACCGATGCCCAGTTCCGTTGCCTGGAGCATCATGTTCTGGATCATCATAGCCGAGTCTGCCATGGCATTTCCGTAACCCTTTTTATTGGCCACCACAATTAAGATCGGTGCCTGGTAATCGTAGAAATAATTCCCCTGTCTGGACCGCAGGATGCTGTTTTTTATACTCTTATAGGTATCTTCCTCGATCTCCATCCTGGCGAATTCCTGCTGAACCAGTTCTTCCAGTTTGGCAAGAATCTCTTTATCTGTAATCACCAGTCTGTGGGTCGTCTGGCTGTTTCCACCGCTTGGAGCATAGGATCCTGCCTCCAGAATCAACATCAAGTCTTCTTTCGCTATGGCCTTACTCACATCAAAACTACGGATTGACCGTCTTTTTCTATATACACTATCTTTTTCAAGCATATTTCTTCCCCCCTCTTATATCCCTTTTACGAAATAAACTTCAATCGGTTTTCTTCTCGACTTAACCGCGCAGATTACATTGATTTTAATCAGATCCAGCCGTAATCCCCGCCGGTGATTGCCAGGCTCAGCAGGGTATCATATTTCTCCACATCCTCGCCCTGAATCATCTGAAGGAGTTTTGCTGCCTCTTTGACTTCCGGCATCTCATCATCCGGCCCGATCTCCATATCCAGCTCTTCTCCGCAGTATGGACATGGAATCCGGGGTGCTATGCGGATATCCAAAAACCTTTGCTTGCAATCTTCACATTCATAGAATCCACAACGTTGTGTTCCATCCGGTACGTAATACATATGATCTATCTCCTTATTTCCAGTTTTTCCAGACATCCGGCTGGTAGCCGACAGTCGCCTGGCTTCCATTGCGAACGATAGGTTGTCTCAGGACAGACTGGTTCTCCAGCACTTTCTGCAGCTTGTCTTCGGAAGCGATATATGTTATCAGAGCAAGCAGGTCCTTATCTTTACAATCCGGATCAATCATGGCATCCAGGCCGCCGACTGCCCTGCTTACACTCTGAAATTCACCCTTGCTCAACCCTTTTTGCTTCAGATCGACATATTGAAATTTGATGCCACGTTCCTTGAAGAAACGTTCCGCCTTACGGGTATCGGAGCTTTTCTTTGTGCCAAATATCTGTATATTCATCTTATTACCCTTCTTCCTGCCATTCTTTTATTATCCTGATCTCTTCCATATAGCCCTCGTCCTCATTGGGAGTTTCAAGGATAAATGGAAGCCCCTGTAGGACCGGATGCAGTGCAATCCGTTTCATCGCCTCCATCCCAAGAGAGCCCTGCCCGAGTTTTTCGTGGCGGTCTTTATGAGAGCCCAGGTCATTTTTACTGTCATTGAAATGAACTGCCTTTAATCTGGAAAGTCCGATTACATCATCAAAATGTTGCAACACCTCATCCGGACGATGAACGATATCGTATCCCCCATCCCAGACATGGCAGGTATCCAGACAGACTCCGATCCGGTCTTTACATTCCACTCTGTCGATGATCTCCCGCAATTCTTCAAAGGAACCTCCGATCTCAGAGCCTTTTCCGGCCATGGTCTCCAGAAGAACCATGGTGGGCATATCCGGCTTCATCACCTGATTCAGGGCCTCACTGATCAACCGGATTCCTGCTTCCGTTCCCTGGCCTGTGTGAGCACCGGGATGGAAATTATACAGATTTCCGGGAATCATTTTCATACGCTGCAGATCCTTTTGCAGCATTTCAAACCCATTTAACCTGGTCTCTTCTTTGGCGGAGCACAGATTCATGGTATAGCTGCCGTGAGCAACCAAAGGGCCAAAGCCTTCTTTCTTCACATGGCTGCACAAGGCTTCCACATCCTCCGGAATCAGCGGTTTCGATTTCCCACCACGGGGGTTTCTGGTAAACCAGGCGAAGGTATTCCCACCAAATCGGCTCATCCTCTCCCCCATGGCTTTATAGCCGGCTGTCACGGAAAGATGACACCCTATATAGATCATCTTATGTTCCACCTCATTTCTACACAGTATATTACTGGATTCAGTATACCATAGATGGGTAGAAGAATTTACTCTTTATTCTCCTCACCCCACACGCAGAGCTGATCCAGCACACTCATCAGGGATTTCCCCCTGTCACTTAAGCTGTATTCCACTTTCGGAGGAATCTGGGGGTATTCTGTCCGGACGATTAACCGGTCCGCCTCCAGCTCCTTCAGATTCACACTGAGGGTTTTATCTGAAATGTTTTTAATGTATCTTTTCAACTCATTAAAACGTACGATCTCATACTCCATCAGACAGTAAAGGATCACCATCTTGTGTTTTCCGGAGATCAGCGACAGGGTATAACTGAACCCGGTATCTTCAAAATTCGCATTCTCAATGTATTTCTGAATTTCCTCTCTGCCTGGAATGCGAATTCATCGAGTACCAGCACAACGACTATGGCGTGGGTGTGATCGGCAAGGTCGTCAATGTTACAGCTGACGAGCATGTGATGGTGGATGGAAAATTAGATATGTCCCTGGTAGATGCCATCGCCTTTGATCCATACACACATGGTTACTACAGAGTCACAGAGCGTGTTGGAGAAGCATTTAAAGACGGTTTAAAACTGAAGAAATAATATAAAGGCAGGGAGGATGTCCCCAAAAAATCAGTAGTATCCTCCCTGCAACTCATTCTTTTATCCTTTTTTATCTTCCACTATTCTAAGTGAATTATCTTCCATCAGCTGTAAGGTCAGATCCGTATCATCCATCGTGTGTTTCAGGCAGGTCCGTACATTATACAGATCACTGTTTTCCACAAATGCTTCCGCCTCTTCCCTTGAAATCCCACTGAGAGCTTTGCGTTCCACCAGTCTGTTCTTAAGGAGAGCTTCATCGGCCATAATCTTTATGGTATAATCCGCATACTCTCTCAGTTCTTTCCAACCTTCAAGATCAAGCAACAGATAATTTCCCTCAATCAGTATGATCTCCCCCTGAATCCGAATGGCGTCCTCTATGGGATTATGGGCGATGCGATAGTACTCCGGCCATCCACAGTCCTCCCCCTCGGAAATCTGTTTGATCTTTTCGGTGAGTTTCGGAAGGTCAAATGTTTCGGGAGCCCCTTTAAACTCCTTCATAAGATGCGCCTTCCCTTCCCGCATCATGGTATGGGTATCCAGGTAGTCCTGGTAATGATGAAATCCATCCATTCCGATGGGCAGAATGGGCTGAACTCCTTCCGTCCCCTCTGAAAGATATCCCAGAAAGTGCGCCAAAGTACTCTTGCCCGCACCCGGAGGGGCTGCAAGCATAACTATGATCCTCTTGCCCTTCTTCTCACACATGCCGGAAAGATGCTCGAGGAGAGGGATGAATATATTCTTTAAACTCTCTTCTGAATAATAGGCCTCTACTCCTATACCGTTTATCTCTGCTTTATAAATCATTTCTAACTCATTTCCTCTTCTTTGGAGCCGGCAGCTCGTCATACATGGCATCCAGCAGTTCCTGGAGGAATTCACGGTTCTCCAGATTATC
>CADBOX010000068.1 GCA_902796415.1 uncultured Lachnospiraceae bacterium | reverse complement strand
ATTGTAAGCATCCCCTGTGCTGACCGCCCTCTGCAGCCTGATATGACATCCGGAGTAATAAGCGTCTGAGGCAAGAGATGAGTTACTCTTCCTTCCGTAGGATATGCAAGTATTGTTCCTTATCGTTGCCGAGGTGGTATTAAAAAGAGCTAAGGCTTCCGCATTCGTAGCAATCAGTGTGTTTCCCTCAACCGTAATATTCGTATGACAGTTACCGGGATACCTGGCCTTCGTAAAGTTGGCACAAACCGCTCTGCAACCTGTGACTGTATTATTCTGAATCTTAATATTATGACAGGTTGCACCATTCAGCAGGTAAGCGGGAAGACTGGGAGAATTGGCGCTGGTAGAAGCAATATCCACCTGGATCTGTTCCTCCACCGACCCCGCCTTGGGTGTACCAAGAGCACTGATTCTGCAATTCTTCACGGTGACATTGGAACTGGCAATGATCTCAAAAGAATGCCCTTCATAATTGCAGTATTCCATGTTGAGACCGTCAAATGTAACATTGTCAGCAAAGGCTATTCTGATCCCGACATCCTCTTCACCATTTGCATTATGGTTCTTCCATAAGCCACCTTTTACCGAGAAGTTCTTCAGTCGGTAACTGTAATCTCCATAACCATAATCACAAGGACCGATAATGAGATCCCCATCACCATAAATGATGGCCCCGGTAGCATCAATGTATGTATTACTACGGGCTATAATTGGTCTGATCTGATAGGTCTCACCGGCCATCAGTTTCACACTGATTCCCTTCTCAAGAAGACCGTTGATCATGGATGTCTCATTTGGGGTAATCACCCTTTCCGCCGCATGGATTTGAAGTGGTAATAAAAAAAACGCCATCAACAGGAACAGCAGGGGGAGGGATTTCTTTAATCGATATCCCGGATTGAATCCTCTCATATGATGTCTCTCCTTTTACTACATATTTATAATATGATTCATTTTATATAGTATAGATTATAGTATAATAACCGATAAGTTTCAATATCCCGGCCAGGCCAAGTTCCGTCCTTAAAGTTATTCTTACAAGCAATTTCATCTTATCACTATATGGAAATAATGAATTAAGCCGAGAATCATCCGATTCCATTCTTTGTTCATTTTTATTTACGGTTTTTGGGAAAATAAAAATTTTAAGTATAAAAACAGGCTGAAACCCTCATATTTTCATCACTTTTTGCGGGTTGATTTTGCTTATCCGTTATATTATGATACAGGAAATCGGAGGTAAACTATATGATAACGCAATCCGTAAACATTGACTCACTATCAAAGATCCAGTCTTTGGTACATATCCTGAACGGTTATCAAGGCCGCTTTGAACTCATATCCGGTGCCACCTATGTGAACGCCAAATCCATCATGGGAATCTTCAGCCTTGATATCTCAAAACCCCTTTTACTAAATATTTATAATGAGGACTGCGCGGAAAGCGTAATCCGGGAGATAGCCGACTATGTGACTCACTGATACTTGTCGGCTGTTTTTTTATTTGATACAATAGAACAAAATCTATCATTTATATATATCATAGAAAGGTCAGGTAAAAAATATGGCAAATCCTATTGTAACCATCACCATGGAGAACGGGGATGTGATGAAAGCGGAATTATATCCGGAGATCGCCCCCAATACGGTAAATAACTTTATCTCCCTCATCAGGAAGGGGTATTATGACGGGTTGATCTTCCACCGTGTCATCAATGGTTTTATGATCCAGGGCGGATGCCCTAACGGAACCGGAACCGGTGGTCCCGGATACTGCATCAAAGGTGAATTCAGCCACAACGGTTTTGAAAACAACCTGATTCACGATGCCGGCGTTCTCTCCATGGCACGTTCCATGATGCCCGACTCTGCAGGATCCCAGTTCTTCATCATGCATAAACCGGCTCCCCACCTTGACGGGGAATATGCTGCATTCGGAAAAGTAATCGAGGGTCTTGACATCGTGGATAAGATCGCCACCGTCAAAACCGATTACAGGGATGCACCTTACACAAAACAGGTGATGAAATCCGTGACCGTGGAAACCTTCGGTCAGGAATATCCGGAACCGGAAACCCAGAAAAGAGCCTGGTAAATAAATAAAGCGGTCACAAATACGTCCTGGATTAAGGCGGATTGTGATCGCTTTTTTATATGTCCGGCAGTTGTGGTCAGCGGTTGCCGGTAATACTGTATTCATATTCTCTGAGTTTCTTCCTGGATTCTTCCGAGAGTTTCGTCGGCACTTCGATCTCGATGACCACATACTGGTCACCTTTTTTATTCTTCTGTCCCATGATGGGGGCACCTTTTCCT
>CADBOX010000067.1 GCA_902796415.1 uncultured Lachnospiraceae bacterium | reverse complement strand
GCAGTCATTATCATGCTGCCTTTTTCCGCGATCATTGCGGTTCCTTACCTGATGAAATATGGAATGCCGCAAAAAGGGCTGCTCAGTACATACTTGCTTGACATGGCTCTCCTCATATTTCTGACAATGGCTGAAATGGCAGCACACGAAGGCATACATGGGCTTGTTTGGGGGCTGCTGGCACCGGAAGGTTTCTCTGCCATCGAATTCGGCTTTATAAAGGAATATTTAACGCCATACTGCTATTGCGGCTCTCCGTTGACGAAAGGACAGTACCTGGCAGGCAGCGTAATGCCGACACTGGTACTTGGTTTTTTACAGGGGGCAGTATCAGTTTGGACAGGGAATTTCCTGGTCTTTATGCTGGCTGTTATCCTGATGATAGGAGGGGGCGGGGATTTCCTGGAAAGCTGGTTGATCATCCGCTATAAGAAGCAACACAGTAAATTGGCCATAATGGACCATCCGACGGAGCTTGGCTTCGCGGCGTTTGAGAAATGATAGGACAGCGCAGCAGCAATACCCCCTGGGAAAAGGAGCGTGCGCCATCCATCAAGGCGGTAAACGGACGGGAACATAGACTGTATGCGGATGGAGCGCCATCTGGCAGGGAAAGCGTGGATGGAGAAGGGGAAGCATCACCTGAAAGGCCTGGCGAAGAAAACGACGATGATATTTTCGCCGTATCCCTTATCCGTATGATGGACAGTCTGCTTATCAGGGGAAAGGACAGGAACGATGATATACAAAGTGCTTGAGATCCGTGAAGACCTGGATTACGGATGCGAAGAAAGAAGTGAAGATACGCCGCTCCTGTCTGAGGCTGTCCTGGAAGAGGCGGACGGGACGGAACGGTATTTCAAAATGCCGGAGGCCCTGTTCCAAAAGCGCAGTATCTCAGACGGTGATTTTGTCTATATTGATGAATTTGATACGCTCCAAAAAGCCATCATTTCCCCTGACTGGGCTAAGGATTACAGCAGTAAAGAGGTAGACGTCAGCGGATACCTGAAGAACATAGAGGATCTTATCAGTGCAAAGAAACAGAAATGGGTCTGTCCTTTCTGCGGGGGACATATCATTTATCTGGGAAAGAATGGGGACTGCGACCACATTGCATGTGACAGCTGTGACATGAGCATCGATGTGGAAGCAAAGCTATTGTCTGAAGAATAATCCGCGGTATGCAGGAATTGGTTTAGAATTGTTTCGGCAGCTGTCCGGGCAGAGTGGTGTCATTTTCCTATATAACATGTCATAAGGGGGAAATGACACCACTGCCTTTCCCCTTGAAAATAAAGGCTTTTCCGTGTTTTCAATTTACTGGAGTTTTGAACTTCAGTAGCGATATGTAAGATCAAACTGAAAAAAGGGGCGGCTCCCATATTGCATATGATGGCTGTGACATGATGGGCATCGATATAGAATAGAAGTGTTTTTGGTTCGGAAAAAACATAGGCTTAGGTCGGAAAGCGGGTTGATTTCAAATGATTGCTGTTTGGGCATTCGGTAAATTAGGGACAAAAAATCATGAAATGTGAAAATCTCGAATTAGCACAATCATTGAAAATACAGGAAATGTTATCAACCCATTTTACTTAAAGATAGTTTTTCCTGCATAGTGAATTACCCGTGATACAATCTTCATGAGGTTTAGCCGAATGGTAGACATTCTGTCCTTACGCATTGATTCTGGCAGAAGAAGCCTTCTCATATAATTGATAATGGTATAGGCCAATGCATGGGTCTGAAGCCGGCATGCATTTACGATTTTTGACTTTCTGCTCACCGCCTTAAAAGCGAAATCCTCTTTGCCTTTTTTAATGTAGTTTTCCATTTGCCCTCGTCCGCAATAAAATTTGACGGCAAATTCGATGTCTCCTTTGATATTTGTTACAATATACATAAAATTGTGCGCAAGTGAGTCTGCCGGTTTTTCTGCCTTTGCCACTACCCGGCGTGGATGTTTCCGGCTCCCCGCCTGATATTCGAATTCCCCAAACACTACAACCTTCTGATTAGTCATATAATCAGGATGGGAATACGGCTTCATTTCTATGATATGAGCTCATTAATACCCTTCTCAAATGCCTTTTTATACCATTTTTCTGCTTCCTTAATATTTTTCTCTACACCAAGTCCTTCATGATACATATATCCAAGATGATACTGACCAGATGCATTTCCCATACCGGCTGCTTTTTGATACCATTTTACTGCTTCAGCATAGTCTTGAGAAACCCCGAAACCATTCTGATACATCCATCCAAGGTTATCCTGGCCAGCTGTATTTCCTTGCCCGGCTGCTTTTTGATACCATTTTATCGCTTCGGCATAGTCTTTATCGACCCCATTTCCATCATAATACATATCCCCAAGACGATTCTGGCCAGAAGCATTTCCTTGCTCAGCTGCTTTTCGATACCATTTTACCGCTTCCGCATAGTCTTTATCGACTCCCTTTCCATAATGATACATATATCCAAGGTTGACTAATGAATGGATATCGCCCATCTCAGCAGCCTTTTTTGACGCAATGACACTACCCCAAAAAGCATTTTCTCCCCAAAATGGTTGTTTTTGCGGGAATTCTATACTGGTTAAGCCGCTGCAGCCCCCAAAGGCCAATTCACCTATTGTTGTCAAGCTATTCGGAAGATTTATACCGGTTAAGCCGCTGCAGTTCCAAAATGCACGCTCACCTATTGCTGTCAGGCTATTCGGAAGATTTATACTGGTTAAGCCACTGCAACCCCAAAATGCATATTCTTCTATTGTTGTAATGCTGTTCGGAAAATTTATACTGGATAATCCACTGCAGCCCGAAAATGTACTATCTCTTATTGTTATAAGACTATTCGGGATTTCTATACTAGTTAAGCCTTCGCAATTCTTAAAAGAAGAATCGCCTAATGTTGTCAGGCTGTTGGGAAGCTCTATACTTGTTAAACCACTGCACCCATAAAATGCATATTCACCTATTGTAGTAATGCTGTTCGGAAGATTTATACGGGATAATTC
>CADBOX010000066.1 GCA_902796415.1 uncultured Lachnospiraceae bacterium | reverse complement strand
TCATCCGGCAGATAACGATTCATATAATCGCGAATCTGTGTGGAAGTCATCGGAGTCTCCATATGTGCATTCGCTACCATAGCCTGTGCATGTACCCCGGCATCTGTTCTCCCTGCACCGTTTATCCAGATCTCCTCATCACACATACGAGACAGGACCCGTTCGATCCTGGTCTGAACCGTATCCACGTCCTTCTTATGTTCCCAGCCGTGATACCGTCCTCCATCATAACTTATGATCATCTTATAATTCTTCATCCAGTATCGTCTCCACTTCTTCTCTCATCCCCACCAGGAGGGCATATGCCATGGAATCCTCCAGGCCTTCCTCTTCCTGAAAGCTGGTCTGCTCCCGGATCCAGTCGGATGCCACCTCATGAAAGGCTTCTTTCTTTTCCTTCTCCTCATCCATATTTTCCATCAGACTGCCAACCAGTGGCATAGCCTGATGAGAGGCGATGGCCAGCATGGAGATAAGATGATGTGTCTTGGCATCATCCACCTCTATCCCATGGGAACCCAATGCCATGCAGATCTGGATGGCTTTTGCCCCCTCTGCCGGACCTCCGTCCGCCAGCAGGATCAGGCCTGTGACAGCATGGAGGTTTTCCTCGACAGAAAACGGGTTCCTTAGGATCTCATTCAATCTGGGGAGCCGCATCTTTAACTCTTCCATCCCGTAATAGGACGTGGCAAGAAGGGCCGCTGTCAGAGGGTCTTTATGAAATTGGGAAATCTGATGATAGCGATTCCATAGCACCTCCAGATTCTCCCCCGGTTTTTTCTGAAAATGTTTTTCGATCAGAATCTCTGTAGCGTTCATTTTGTTTCCTCCTGATATCGATGTATAGAAAAGACAGGTAGAAGAAAAGGCGCCGTAAGCCTTACGACGCCTGTCTGTCTTAATTGGAAGTTTCACTGGAAGCAGCAGCTCCTGCGGCAGCTGCCTGTGCAGCCTGTTTTCCATCATTGATCTGCATATCCAATCCATAGTTACATGCTCTACGGATGAGATCCTCATCTCCGGATTTATTGATAATGTCATAGAAATACTGGGTTGCCTTGTCGACATCGCCGGTTCTCTTATAACACATAGCCAGCTGATACAGGGTTTCATAATTATTATCACTGTATTTGTAGGCCTGTTTGAAATCCTTCAGAGCCTCCTCATACTGGTACTTGTTATATTTCTCCATACCGGTATCGTAGAGGATGCTGGATGCTGCCGGATACGTGGTATCCTTCATCTCCTGGTACATGTTCTGGGAAGTGGAAGAAGGAAGATCTTTCTTCTTGATCTTAGCCAGATATTTGGCGCACTCCACATAATTAGGTACAGCAAACTGCTGAGTTGCCTTCAGCAGACTGTCATACATACTGTCCTCACCGTCGGTACCCTCATAGACACTAAGACTGGACTTCAAGTTGTCATTTTCTGTCTCCAGAGACTGCTTATCTTCCTGAAGCTGGGAGATCTCGCTGTCCTTCTCCTGGACAGTCTGGGTGTATTCCTTCTTAAGGTTGTTGTAATCCACACTTACACCGGCTTTGACACTGGGGATAACCAGAACAAACATGGCTACCACACCGATGGCGAGACCGATCAGCATGTAGACGAACTGTTTCCACTGCTCCCGGTTGGGATCTTCGTAATGATCCACGGGACGGACATTCTTGAGATTATCATTTTCAGGTTTCAGCTTCTCCGCGTTGACCAGCTGGGGTGCGCCTTTCGGTTTCTCTCCCAGTTCGGACAGATAGCGGAGGGCTGTCGTATTGTAGTTATCAATGGCCAAAGCATTGTACAGATCTGCCTTGGCAGCATTGTTATCGCCGGCTCTCATGTGAAGAAGGGCAAAGAGAAGATGCCCTCTTACAAAATTGGGTGTAAGGCTTAAAACCTTCTTGATCTGGATCATAGCCAGGTCGTCACTGCCCTGCTTTGCATAAGATATGGCCAGATTGAACTTTTTGGCGGACTCATTGATGGATTCAAAGATCGCCGGATGTTCCTCCATATCACGGATGTACAGATTGGCCAGATTCTCCTCGATGGTGATCAGTTGCGCACTGATCTTCCACTGGATGTATGCCTTTCCCGCTTCTCCCATCTGATAATAGATAAGGCCAAGCAGATTTCTTGCATCTTTCTGTGACTTGTTGTAAGTCAGAGCTTTCTCCAGGCAGGCTGCGGCGCCGCTGAGATCGCGCATATTCGCCTTCTCCAGACCCAGATTATAATAATAGTTGGCAGTGTTATATGCTTTTTTGATATGTTTATTTTCAAAACCACAGCCGGTACAGAAACCGTCGTTCCCGACATTATGGCCACATTTCACGCATTTCATGTCTAACCTCCTGAATTCTATGGTGTCCTGACAGGGAATGACTCGTCACACGGGACGGTCCTATCTGTCCTTCTCTTCCTGCATGGTTTTTACCATCTCTTCCACGAGGTCAGTAATATCCTTAACATCATTATCAAATAAATCCTCTGCGCCTACTTCAACGCCTACTGCCGGTTTAAACTTCTTTAATTCCAATGTGAAATCAATCATGATTTACCTCTCTTTCCTTTACGATCCAGGATTTGCTTCAATTCACCTGCCAGATACAGAGAACCCAGACACAGAAGTTTCTCCCCCTGTACCAGCTGTCCGCAGGCATCCTCAAAAGCTTCCCCGGATGTGCCATATATTGTGATCGGTGCATCGGAATACCGGCCGAAGCATTCTGCGACGGTGGCAACTCCCGCACCCCTTGCTGTCTCAATCTTTGTAATATATATATGCTTCCATGGAATAGCAGAGAGCATGGAGATCATACTCTCGTAATCCTTGTCCGAGCAGACTGCAAACAGAAGGCTCCAGATATCCTCGTCCTGACTGAGCATCCTGACAATCTGTTCCACAGCTCCGGGATTATGCGCTCCGTCCAGATAGATATCAGGAGCGATTTCTTCCATACGTCCCGGCCAGCGCATTCGCCGGATTCCCTCCCTCATAATCCGGTCCGGAAGTTCCGGAAGGATACGATGGATGGCGGTCATGGCCAATGCCGCATTGACCGTCTGATAAGGTGCCCGGGAAGCAATGTTTACAGAATTAAGTCTATAATAACGATTCTCCATGGAAAAATCAATCGTCTTTGCTACATTTTTGAAAAACGTAACATCTCTGTAAGAAACAGTTAACACTTCTGCACCTTTCTCTGCTGCATTCTGAAAGATAACCGGCGCGGCCCCGTTTTCCTCGTCCAAAAATACCACAGGAACACCTTTCTTGATGATCCCGGCTTTCTCCCCGGCGATCTCGGGAATGGTCCCACCCAGGATCGACATATGATCCAGGCTGATGGAAGTGATGACGCAGAGGATGGGTTCTGTGAGGACCGTGGCATCCAGTCTTCCTCCCAGCCCGGTTTCCAGGATACAGTAGTCCGGCTTCTCCCGGGAGAAGATCTGCATACCCATCAGGAACATGATCTCATAGTAAGTAAGCATGGAAAGGCCGTATTTCTCCCGGTCTTCCAGCAGTTCCTTCACAGGGATCCAGGCATCGATCAGATCCTGATTGCTGCATTCCTGAAAATTGATCCGAAACCGTTCATTGATCCGGACCAGGTGGGGAGATGTGAAAAGGGCTGTTTTGTAGCCGGCAGTCCGAAGGACGGATTCCATGAAAGCACAGACGGACCCCTTCCCATTTGTCCCTGCAACATGAATCACCTGGAGATTTCTCTCCGGGTGATCCATAAGACTCAGATATTTTTTTACATTTTCAAGTCCGCCTGATGCGCCGAACATGGGAATCCGGCCAATCTCATCCAGCATCTCCTCATAGGTCATAGATATTATCCTTTTAATTGGGCAAGACGGGCGTTCACCTGATCTGCCATGGCAGTGTATTTGGCCAGTTTCTCCCTCTCTGCCTCAACCTTGGCTGCAGGTGCCTTGCTTAGGAACTTCTCATTGTGGAGCATTCCGTCCGCACGTTTGATCTCACCGGCCAGGCGTTTCGCTTCTTTCTCAAGACGGGCGATCTCCTTGTCCAGATCCACCAGATCTGCAAATGGAATGTAAATTACCGCGTCCGGGATCACCGTAGATACGGCATCCTCCGGAATACCGGATTTATCTGTCTGTGGAATCACTTCGCTCGCATAACCGAGGGTGGCGAAGAAGACGCTGGACCGGTCAAAGATATCCAGGATCTCCTGTTTTTCGGATACCACATAAACTTTCGCTTTCTTGCTCGGAGGAACGTTCATGTCCGCCCGCATATTACGGATATTGCGGACAGCAGTCTTGATGACCTCCACCTCATTTTCCTCTTCCTTGAAGTTGTAATCCTCACGGAATTCGGGCCAGCGGGAGATCATGATGGATTCTTCCTCATCCTGGAGACTGCAGAAAATCTCCTCCGTGATGAATGGCATGTAAGGATGAAGCAGCTTCAGGGCGATGATCAGCACATTTTTCAAAGTGTATAATGCAGCGCCTTTGCTTGCGTCTTCATCGTTCCAGAGACGGGGTTTTACCATCTCGATATACCAGTCACAGAATTCTTCCCAGATAAAATCATAGAGCTTGGATACGGCCACACCAAGGTCGTAGTTCTCCATGTTTTCCGTCACTTCCTTCACCAGGGTGTTGGCCTTGGAGAGGATCCATTTGTCGGCGGGAGTCAGGTCATCCAATGTGACATCGGAAAGGTCTGCTTTTTCGATATTCATGAGCATGAAACGGGAAGCGTTCCACACTTTATTTGCAAAATTACGACTGGCAAGAATCTTCTTCTCAGAGTAACGCATATCATTTCCCGGAGCATTTCCCGTAACCAGAGTCAGACGAAGGGCATCTGCGCCGTACTGGTTGACTACCTCCAGAGGATCAATTCCGTTACCCAGAGACTTACTCATCTTGCGGCCCAGCTCATCCCTCACCAGTCCATGGATCAGCACATCCTGGAAGGGGGATCTGCCGGTATGCTCATATCCCGAGAATACCATTCGGATTACCCAGAAGAAGATGATGTCATATCCTGTGACCAGCACGTTTGTGGGATAGAAATAATCCAGGTCTTCTGTCTGTTTGGGCCATCCCAGGGTGGAGAAAGGCCACAGGGCAGAGCTGAACCAGGTATCCAGTGTATCTTCATCCTGAGTCAGGTTGTGGCAGCCGCATTTACAGCAGGCTTCCGGTTTCGTCGGGCTTACCGTAATCTCCCCGCAATCTGCACAGTAATAGGCAGGAATACGGTGACCCCACCAAAGCTGGCGGCTGATACACCAGTCGCGGATATTCTCCAGCCAGTGGAGATAAGTACGATCAAAATGCTGGGGAACAAAGCGGAGTTCTCCGTTCTTCACAGCTTCGATGGCCGGTTTTGCCAGCTCTTCCATGGCGACGAACCACTGTTTTTTCACCAGGGGTTCCACTGTGGTATGGCAACGGTCATGGGTTCCCACATTATGGTTATGGGGCTCGATCTTTACTAAAAGTCCAAGCTCAGTGAGCTCTTTCACGATGGCCTGCCTGGCTTCATAGCGGTCCATTCCGGCATATTTTCCACCGTTTTTATTGATGGTACCGTCATCATTCATGATGTTGATCTCCGGGAGATCATGACGTTTTCCCACCTCAAAGTCATTGGGGTCATGGGCCGGTGTGATCTTCACAGCCCCGGTACCGAATTCTTTATCTACATAAGTATCTGCCACGATGGGGATCTCACGGTTCATCAGAGGAAGCATCAGCTTCTTGCCGATGAGATCCGTATATCTCTCGTCATCGGGATGAACTGCCACTGCGGTATCACCCAGCATGGTTTCCGGCCGGGTGGTGGCAATCTCCACATACTGGTCCGACCCGATCACCGGGTACTTGATATGCCAGAAGAATCCGGCCTGATCTTCATATTCTACCTCGGCATCGGAGATGGATGTCTGACACACCGGACACCAGTTGATGATGCGGGAGCCACGGTAGATATAGCCTTTCTCATAGAGGCGGATAAAGACCTCCTGAACAGCCTCGGAACATCCCTCATCCATGGTGAAACGCTCTCTGTCCCAGTCTGCGGAAGAGCCGAGTTTTTTCAGCTGGCTGACGATCCTTCCGCCGTACTCTTCTCTCCATTCCCAGGTGCGCTTCAGGAAGCCTTCTCTTCCCAGCTCCTCCTTGGAGATTCCTTCTTCTTTCAGTTTGTTGGTTACCTTAACCTCCGTGGCGATGCTGGCATGGTCTGTACCCGGCTGCCATAAGGCGTTATAACCCTGCATCCTTTTGAAACGGATCAGGATATCCTGCAGGGTGTTATCCAGAGCATGGCCCATGTGGAGCTGCCCGGTGATATTTGGCGGGGGCATCACGATGGTATAAGGTTTTTTGCTGCGGTCTACCTCCGCATGAAAGTATTTTTTATCTAACCATTTCTGATACAATCTCTCCTCAATCTCGGCGGGATTGTAGGTTTTGTTCATCTCAGTTCCCATTTTCTATTTCTCTCCTTCAGGGGGTATTTTCTGTCTGTACCATATTATACCGAACAGGGACATTTGTCACTACCCATTTTTCGTCGGACTCCAGCTGAGGCCGGAAGGCTTTCTGCTGCTGTCTGACCATGGTTTCAAAATAATGTCTGGCATCCTCCTCACGGTCATTTACATTCAGGTAGACAATCTTGCGGTAACGGGCGGCATCGTCCGTATACTGCTGTTCTTCCATCATGTTGGAGAGCTTCTCCTCGAAGCTTTCCAGGAGAAGATCGGACACATGAAAGCTGCTCTTGACCTCCTGTGTCGCGCCGGACAGGTCCCCGTCATGAAATACCATGAGGCAATAATAATGGAACAGGGAAGTCTCATCCCCGTTGTTCTGATAAGCCTTCACAAAATCAATTTTAGCGTCCTCGAAACGGAAAAGCCTGGCATAGGCGATACCCCGGTTATGGTAGATACTTCCGGCTTCCGGACCTTCCTCACCGTGGAGGTGCTTTATGGCCTCCTCATAATTCTGGATTGCCATAGTTGCCTTATTATACTTAAGGAGCATATCTCCGATCTTTTTATATTGCTTAATGTATGATTCATTTTTCAGTGCACGGTAACGATCCAGGATTCCCCGGATCTCCTCTTCCGTAAAATAGTTGCCTTCCCGGAATAAGGTGGCAAAATATTTCATCTGGTCCTTCTCCGGAGAATCAAGCTTGACCAGCTGCCGGTAAAGCTTCTCCAGACCCAGTTCTTCCTTCATGTAAACCAGAATATCATCGTCAGGAAGAGTGTAGAGGTAAAAAATCATATGCTGGCTGAGATAACAGCATATCTCCTCATAAGAGGAGACAGAAACCTCCGTCTGGGGAAAACGATATGGCTTTTTTCCTATCTGTCCGATACAGACAATCGTCTCTCTCATAGCATCCTCCTCTTATGAAATCAATGAAAACGGAAATACGGTGACCTTTCCGGTGGCAGGAAACATGCTGCCGAATCCCAGGTCCGTCAGGAAGATCAGCCCCTGGGTACAGGAGGTAAAGGTGACCTCCACCCGGATGCGGGTCGTCTTGGGGGGACGGTGGGGAAGGTCGCTGATCTCGCAGGATGCGATCTCCGTCTCATTATCTTTATTGTTGAGATAGAAGAACTCTATCTTCTGGCTTTTATCTAATATGACATCCAGGCTTCCCCTGGTATTGAACCATTCTTTTCCGATGGTGGTGATGGGCACATATTTCTGGCGGCCGCCCTCCGCAGCCACGATACCGATGGTATGATGGACCATCTCCGGTCCCTGCATCAGGATCATGCCGTCCTCGATCAGGGAAGTGTTGCTTATCCCCAGAAGACTGGCGCCATTGGCATAGATGTTCTGGCCCAGGAAAACCCTCCTGCCGGAGCAGAGACAATTCAGGGTCCGTTTCATCCAGTTCCCCTCGAATCCATGTCCCGTCAGGAAAATGATATGGGTCGGATTCTTCAGAAGGAACTGCTTGATCATCTTACAGAAATCCTGATCCAGAGTTTCACTGCCTTCCGTGATGCCATACTCTGCGAGATCCACCTCCTGGGTGACGGCACGGTATGCCTTCTGTTTAGCCCGGTAGATCTGCTCCACCACGATATAGCGGAGCTTGTTATCCTGATACTCCAGAAGCATGGTATTACGGTCCCACACAACCCTCTCCTGATGGAATACATACTCCACAAATCCCCGGAAACGGCTGATGATATGGATACCGAAGGTGTCCACAAATTCACTGGTCAGAGCTGCCTTCAGTCTTTCCCTGTTCTCCTCGGAGATATCCTTCAACGAAAAATGCACAGCGGAGTAATCCATCCAATCCAGCTCGTTGAACTCAAAATACTTATAGACATAGTCCATCCCGCTCTGCAGGTAGTCCCCATCCACTGTTTCCGTCAAGGGGAAGTACTCCTCACTCATCTGCTCGGTGCCTTCGTCATATATACTTAACTGAACCGCTTCCTCGCTGAGGTCGATTCCAACAAATTTTCTGGCCTTTAACGCTTCCACTGAGAACTACTCCTCCTATAATAATTTCATAAAGTGATCTGCATAATAACTCTTCATCAGGTAAGCCTTCATCTTCTCCATGCCGCTGTCTTCCCAGTTCATATGGTTGAGCATAAAGAACCGGCTGTCCTCCCCGTCATAGCGGAAAGTCTCGAACTGGATCAGACTGGGATCTGACACCTTCTCCCCGGCTTCCTCCAGACGGTAATTCACGTGGTCACTCTTATAAAAATGCATGCTGCAGACGTACATACCGGGCATGACTTCTTCCAGGATCTTCTCCTTCCAGAAGTCCTCCTCCCCCTCAATCTCATAATAGAGGGCTACCTTCTGCCCCTGACCGCCATGGTAGGTGAGGAAGGTGAACTCCCGGTAGAAGACTGGGAGGAATACGATGTCCTCATAAGCATGGTAGATAGGCAGATAGAACTTTTCTTTGAAGAATTCCTCGATGATGAAGGCCGCGGCATTGCGAATCTTCTTGCGCCATTTCTTCTTATCTGCAAAATAATACAGGAAATGAATCCTGGTGCGACGTTCCTTGATGCG
>CADBOX010000065.1 GCA_902796415.1 uncultured Lachnospiraceae bacterium | reverse complement strand
TCATCTCCGGGTACCGGACTGCAGCATTTTGAAAAGCGTACAGAGACATCGTCAGCCCCCTTCACCGTTATTCCGGAATGGGCCATACTCTTAGAATGCTTATGAGTAATCTGCTGGTTCCCAATCTCCTCAATTATCTCTTCATCGGTCTTGGAGGTCTGGTGATCTTTCTGGTACTCCTCCACCAGCTTGTTCACTACCTGCCCTTCTTTTAATCCGCCGTGGCCTATGGCGGCCAGAACTGCATCCCAGGTCTTTAACCCGTATTTCCTGATGCAGCTGTTCTGGTATTCCGGTTTCATGTATAATGAGAGATTCAGCCCTTTTGATTTGGCATATTTCTCCATCAGGTCACGGCCCCGGGTGATGTTTTCTTCTTTATATTCGTTTTTAAACCATTGGTTAATCTTGTTTTTTGCCTGAGAACTCTGCACAAAAGACAGCCAGTCACGGCTGGGGCCCTTGGAGTTCTGCGAGGTGATGATCTCCACCCTGTCCCCGGTCTGGAGCCGGTATTCAATGGGTACCTGAACTCCGTTTACTCTTGCGCCTACCATCTTATTACCAACGGCACTGTGAATAAGATAGGCGAAGTCAACAGTAGTGGAACCCATGGGAAGAGTCTTCACATCCCCCTGAGGAGTAAAGCAGTAAACTTTCTCCGTAAAGAGGTTCAGGTCCGTCTTGATCAAGTCGAGGAATTCTCTGTTGTCTGACATATCCTGCTGCCACTCGAGAATCTGTCTCAGCCAGGATAATTTCTCCTCTTCTTTATTGATATCTCCGCCGCCTTCTTTGTATTTCCAATGGGCAGCGATACCGTATTCTGCAGTGCGGTGCATCTCAAAGGTGCGGATCTGGATTTCAAAAGGAATCCCCTGGGAACCGATCAGCGTGGTATGTAAGGACTGGTACATATTCTCCTTTGGCATGGCGATATAATCTTTAAAACGGCCCGGGATCGGTGTATAGAGCTCATGGATTACACCCAGAGCCGCATAACAATCCTTGACACTGTCAACCATGATCCGGATGGCAAAGATATCATAGATCTCATCGATGGTCTTATTCTGATTCAGCATCTTCTTATAGATACTGAAGAAATGCTTCACACGGCCAGAGAGTTCTGCTTTGATCCCGGCCTTTTCGATGTGATCTCCGACCTCCCGGATGATGGATTGGATAAATGCCTGGCGCTGCTCCTTATCCTGAGTAAGCTTCTGATCTATGTCATCATACACTTCCGGTCTCAGGAACTTTAATCCCAGATCATCCAGTTCCACCTTGATCTTGGAGATACCAAGCCTGTCAGCGATGGGAGCATAGATATCCATGGTCTCCCTGGCCTTTTCCTTCTGTTTCTCAGGCTTCATGTACTGTAAGGTCCGCATGTTGTGGAGTCGGTCAGCCAGTTTGATGATAATCACTCGGATATCCTTGGCCATGGCTAGGAACATCTTACGCAGATTTTCTGCCTGGATGTCCATCTTATCTTCAGAGTAGGATAACTGACCCAATTTTGTGACACCGTCAATCAGAAGGGCAACCTCCTCATTAAACTGTTCGGAGATATCCTTGAGAGTGATCGGGGTGTCTTCAACCACATCGTGCAGAAGACCTGCAATGATCGTCTCCTTATCCAGCTCCAGTTCCGCAAGGATGATAGCCACACAGACCGGGTGGATCAGGTAAGGCTCTCCGGACTTTCTCTTCTGGTCCTTATGAGCCTCTTTGGCCAGTTGGTAAGCCCTTTCAATCATGGTAAAGTCCGTGGATGGATGGTATTCACGAATGGTATCAAACAGTCTTTGATGGAGAACCTCCACATCCGTAAAATCTTCCGGTTTACTGATTTCTTTCTCTGTTCGTTTTTTTCTGGTAATTACCTCATCCATTCCAATCACCACACTTCCATGTTTCTAAGAAATAAGACAGAACCTTGTCACCTTCGGAATCGTCCCCGGGACAGGTTCTGAATTAATCAAACAAATTTAATAAAGATTTTACACCAAAATCAGGTAATACGCAAGAGCGTTCCCCTTAAGACATGGCAGCTCCTGCTTATTTATCAGTCATCAATGGTTACTTTTCTTCGATTCACAATAAACGCAGCGATAGATTCGGTTCTCCCGGTCCGTCAGTTTGAAAATGTGATCGATATCTCTTTCTTCAGCGGTTATGCATCTGGGGTTCTTACAGCGAATGATATTCACGATTTGCTCCGGCAACTCCACATGTCTCTTCTCCACAATCTCATAATCTTTGATATAGCAAACTGTAATATCAGGGTCCACATAGCCTAACACATCCAGATTGATATCGAAATTATCGGCGATCTTCAGGATATCCTTCTTACCCATCTTATTGCTCGGTACATTTTTGATGATGGCAACGCTGCAATCCAGCTGGTCCAATCCCAGGTACCGGTAGATATCCATACTTTTCCCTGCCTTGATGTGATCTAACACGATACCGTCTTTAATACTGTCAATCTTCATCTACATTCACCCCCAACATAGTCATGATCAAAGCCATTCTTATAAATTTTCCGTAACGCACCTGTTTGAAATAACATGCTCTTGGATCATCATCCACTTTGGTGGAAATCTCATTCACTCGTGGCAGCGGATGCATAATGCAGAGATCTTTCTTGGCTGTTTTTAATTTATCAAGGTCTAAAATGAAACTGTCTTTCAGACGAATATAGTCCTGTTCATTGAAGAATCGTTCTCTCTGAACTCTGGTCATATACAGGATATCAAGATCCGGCATAACTTCTTCCATAGTCCTGACTTCCTGATAGGAAATATTCTTTTTCTCAAATACATCTTTGACGATATATTCCGGGAGACGAAGTTCCTCCGGGGAGATCATGACAAATCTGACATTTTCATAGCGGGACATAGCTTTGATCAGGGAGTGTACTGTCCTGCCGAACTTTAAATCCCCACACATACCGATGGTCAGATCATGGAAGCGCCCTTTTTCCTGGTAGATCGTCATGAGGTCCGTCAAGGTCTGTGTCGGATGATAGTGTCCTCCGTCACCTGCGTTGATCAATGGAACGTCAATCTTGCGGGACGCCACCAGAGGAGCTCCCTCCTTAGGATGTCTCATGGCGATGATATCTGAGTAATATGATACGGTACGTACTGTATCCGATACACTTTCACCCTTCGAAGCAGAAGAGGAATTGGCAGAAGAAAAACCAAGTACATTACCTCCAAGCTCCAACATGGCAGCTTCGAAACTTAAACGTGTTCTTGTACTTGGTTCAAAAAATAAAGTGGCTAAACTCTTATGTTTACATACATCCTGATATTTTTCTTTATCGGCTAAAATCTTACTTCCCAGGTCGATCAGCTGATCAATCTCTTCTACCGTTAAATCCATAGGATCTATTAAGTGTTTCATCACAACCTCCATAGTGTTAAGATAATAAACTGTTTCTCTACAACTTAGTTAATTATAATACATTCATTCACTATCCATGTCAAGCCGGCAGGAATATAAAAAGAGGTCATACCGACAGTTTACAAACAGGCGGTACCATGGTTGCCGTTTCTTTCAAAAGCGGAAAACGCTTTAGAAGGAAACGGCACACAATCCACCTCTATCATAGACTATGTATGGCCTCTTATTTTAATTTACTCTCCAGCCTCTCTCGAACTGCTTTGATAAAATCTTCGCTGTTGACCGGATTGACTTCTTTCAAGGTGGTGATCAGGGCAAGATCTTTGGTCATAGTTCCACTCTCGATGGTCTCAAGCGTTGCCTCTTCCAGTTTGTCGGCAAAAGCGGTCAAAGCATCGATTCCGTCCAGACTGCCTCGTTTTCTAAGAGCGCCCGTCCATGCAAAAATTGTTGCGACGGAGTTGGTGGATGTCTCTTCCCCGTTCAGGTATTTGTAATAATGTCTCTGAACAGTGCCATGGGCTGCTTCGTATTCGGTGGTGCCATCGGGAGCTACCAGAACGGATGTCATCATGGCAAGAGATCCGAATGCCGTTGCGATCATATCACTCATCACATCTCCGTCATAATTCTTACATGCCCAGATATATCCACCTTCAGAACGAATTACCCTGGCCACTGCATCATCAATCAGTGTATAGAAGTATTCAATTCCTTCTTCCTCAAACCGATCCTTGTATTCACTGTCATAAAGATCCTGGAAGATATCCTTAAATGTATGATCATATTTTTTGGAGATGGTATCCTTGGTGGAAAACCACAGGTCCTGTTTCGTATCCAGGGCATAGTTAAAGCAGGACTGTGCAAACGCACGGATGGAAGCCTCCACATTGTGCATACCCTGAACGATGCCCGGACCTTCAAAATCATGAATCAGTTCTCTGGTCTCATTTCCTTCCTGATCTGTGTATACGATCTCTGCTTTCCCGGCTCCCGGAATCTTCATCTCTGTTGCTTTATAGACATCACCGTAGGCATGACGGGCAATTGTTATGGGTTTTTTCCACGTCTTGACGGTAGGTTCGATTCCTTTTACCACGATCGGAGCGCGGAAAACCGTGCCATCTAAGATGGCTCTGATGGTGCCGTTAGGGCTTCTGTACATAGCTTTCAGATCGTATTCCTCCACCCTTGCCGCATTGGGAGTGATGGTCGCGCATTTGACAGCCACCCCGTATTTCTTTGTGGCCAGTGCAGAATCCACCGTCACCTGATCGTCGGTCTCATCTCTGTGTTTCAGCCCCAGATCATAGTACTCTGTTTTGAGATCTATGAACGGATGAAGCAATTCATCTTTTATCATCTTCCAGAGAATTCTGGTCATCTCGTCTCCATCCATTTCTACCAGGGGGGTAGTCATTTTAATTTTATCCATGTGTGTTCTCCTTTATTCCTTTTGATGTGTACTCTTTTCTTTTCAACTCAGATCATTGCTGTCCAGGACGATGGTAAAGGGGCCGTCATTCACCAGGGAAACCTTCATCTCCGCACCAAATTCCCCATGTTCCACCACATCTACCTGATCACGACATATCTCCAGAAAACGTTCATACAGTCTTTGTGCCTGTTCCGGGTCACCGGCTTTTATAAAACTTGGTCTTCTTCCCTTTCTGCAATCTGCCAGAAGGGTGAACTGTGAGATCACAAGCAATCCTCCTCCCACATCCGTCAAAGAAAGATTGCTCTTTCCCTGAGCATCCGGGAAGATACGTAGCCCGACTATCTTACGAACCAGTTTCCGGATATCATCCTCGGAATCTTCCCTGGCTACTCCCAGTAAGACCAGGTATCCGGTCCGGATCTCCCCTGCTACTTTTCCCTCGATGGTGACCTTTGCTTCAGTCACCCTTTGAATCACTGCCTTCATCTATATCTCCTATCTTCGGAAAAAAACGAAAAGCCATCGCAAGGTGCGATGGCTTTTGAAATCATCCGTCGATGACATCACTCATGTCATACAGCCCAGCCGGTTTCCCTGCCAGAAATCTGGCGGCTTCGATGGCTCCTTTTCCAAATACAGCTCTGGAATAAGCTGTATGTTTAAACTCGATCACCTCGTCCGTACCGGCAAAAATCACTTCATGTTCCCCCACGATGGTTCCACCGCGGACAGCTGAAATACCTATCTCATCCGCCGGTCTTTGTTGTCTCCGCTCACTGCGATCAAAGACATAGGAATATCTTCCTTCGCATCCCTCATTGATGGAATCTGCCAATGCCAGGGCAGTTCCGGAAGGAGCGTCCACTTTTCTTCGATGGTGCTTTTCCACGATATCAATATCGAATCCTGCATTACCTAAAATGGCTGCCGCTGTTTTCACCATCTTTAACAGGGTATTGACTCCCAGGGACATATTTGCAGAGCGCAGCACTGCAACTTTCTCACTGCATTCTTTGAGATATGCAATCTGATCCTCTGACAGCCCCGTGGTACACTCCACCAATGGAATCTGTTTCTCTACAGCGAAGGCAAGTGCTGCGTTAACCGCCGGAGCAGCGGAAAAATCAATGATGGCATCTGCCTTCACATCACATTCAGCGGTGGTAGTAAAGACCGGAAAATCATAAGTATCATTTGGGGCGATATCTATCCCCGCCACGACTTCCACATCATTCATAGTTTTTATCAGATCACAGATGACATGGCCCATAAAGCCATTACATCCGTACATTATTACTCTGGTCATGGGCATTCCTCCAAACTATTCGCTGAGCAGTCCGACTTCAATCATGGCTTTCTTAAGACGCTCTGCATGTTCAGGTTCCATCTCAGAGAGCGGTCTCCTTAAGATACCAGGACAGAATCCCAGGAATTCCATGGCCTTCTTCACAGGGATCGGATTCACCTCACAGAATAAAGCATTGATCAGCTCCATGTATTTAATCTGAAGCTGGGCACTTTTTTCCACATTACCCGCAAAATATTCCGCACAGATGTTATGGGTATCCTCGGGAGCAATATTGGCTAAAACAGAGATTACTCCTTTACCTCCCAACGACAGGACCGGAACGATCACATCATCATTTCCTGAGTAAATATCGATATCTCCCTGAGTGTCATACATCAATCTTGCAGTGTGGGCAAGACTGCCGGTGGCATCCTTTACACCCACGATATTATCCACTTCTTTAACCAGAGTGGCGATGGTAGAAGCCTCCAGCTTCACACCTGTCCTGCTTGGCACATTATACATAATGATCGGAAGATCCGTATGTCTTGCAATATAAGAATAATGATCTATGAGACCTTTCTGTGTTCCCTTATTATAGTAAGGTGTCACGATGAGAGCTGCATCAGCTCCCGCATGCTCTGCCTCCTGAGTCAGGAAAACAGCAGTACGGGTACTGTTGGAGCCAGTGCCTGCAACCACAGGAATCCGTTTATTGACTTTATTTACACAATATCTGATGGCAGCAAGATGCTCCTCATGATTCAGAGTGGACGCTTCTCCGGTAGTTCCCATAACAATAATAGCATCTGTCTTATTCTCTACCTGATAATCAATGATCTTGCCGAAGCGATCATAATCCACATTATAATTCTCATCAAACGGCGTGACGATCGCCACCCCTGACCCTGTAAAAATAGCCATAAACTTCATCCTTTCTATGTTATAACATTATATCTATCAAGATATTGATCAAATATGTACTGTTTTCTCCAGGTATAAGGTATTACAGATTTCTGAAGAAACCCTGTTCCAGCATACCTTCCTTCAGTTCTTTTTCCGTGGAGATGCAGTAGACGCAATCTGCCAGATCCCTGATTCCATCCGGAAGGATTCTCCCGGTCAGGACCAGGTACATTGATTCATCTCTCCGCGAAACCAGATCACGCAACTCCTTCTCGTCTATGATTCCATAATCAATCAACCCGAGAATTCCATCCAGGATCAGGAGATCACACTGCCCGGTATCCATGACCTTCCGTGCATAGGATAAGGCACTTTTTATATTAGATAACTGCTCCTTCCTCTTCTCTTCCGGAAGATTGGAATAATCATCCATCCCACTTTCAAATCGAAATACTTGTAGTTCCGGTTCAAGTCTTTTTAAAAACTCAAGGGATTCCGAGTGTCTCGACCGGAGGAACTGCACCATGATAACCTGATTTCCGGAACTTGCGACACGGATACCCAAGCCAAGTGCCGCGGTGGTTTTTCCTCTCCCCATACCATAATAAATCTGTATACTACCGTCCATAGCCATCCCT
>CADBOX010000064.1 GCA_902796415.1 uncultured Lachnospiraceae bacterium | reverse complement strand
GTATCATTTCCTGATTGATTATAACATATCATTTTCTTCTTTTTCCCCAATATTGCTGATATTGTGATAATATTATGGAAGAAACCCGCAGTTGCAACCCTCGGTTGACAAATTGATAAGGCTGATTTCTTGTCTGCAACCCCAAAAAAAGATAAGATTCAGACATCAAAAGACCGAAAGGGAGGTATCACAATGATATTAGCAGATAAGATTATTGAAAACAGAAAGAAAAACGGCTGGTCCCAGGAAGAGCTGGCAGAGAAGCTTGGGGTATCCAGACAATCGGTGTCCAAATGGGAAGGGGCCCAGTCCATGCCGGACATGAAGAAGATTCTTCAGCTCGCAGAAATATTTGATGTAAGTACGGATTATCTTCTCAGAGATGAGATAGAAGTAAGCGATCCTTCCGAGATCGTGCCTGTAGACAGGGACCTGGGAGAAGAAGAAGTCAGAAGCGTATCTATGGAAGAAGCGAACGCATTTCTTTCATTTAATGAACGGGCAGCCAGGATGATCTCCACAGGAGTGATGCTTTGTATCCTCTCTCCTGTTCTTATGATTGTTCTGGGTGGCTTCGCTGAAGCAAAACGGATTCCTTATAATGAATATACCATGGGCATCCTTGGTGTGGCTATCCTGCTCACCATGGTTTCCGTTGCAGTGGCTATGTTCGTCTACTGTGGGCTGAAGGGCAAACCCTACGAATATCTGGAGAGCCAGAATATCGATACGGAGTATGGTGTCGCAGGTATGGTCAAAGAACGCAGAAATGCATACGCTGATACCCATAACCGTCTTCTGATCCTGGGTATCATGTTATGTGTGATCTCCGCCATTCCTATGTTTCTGATCTCCGCCTTCCACTATAGTCATGATGATGGCGCACTTTTAGCCTTGGGAACAGGAATGCTCCTGCTCTTATGTGCGATCGGTGTAAAGATGATCGTCCTCACCTGCATCCGCCAAGGCGGGATGGACAGACTTCTGGAAGAAGGAGACTATACCAGGCTGAATAAAAGAGTGGGAAGATACGACGGAATCTACTGGGCAATCGTTACGGCAATCTATCTTGGCTGGAGTTTTGTCTCCCAGAGATGGGACTTCACCTGGATCGTATGGCCGGTAGCCGGCGTGCTCTTCGCCGCATATCGGGAGATATTGAAGATGATTGTGAGGAACAAATATTAAAATGGCGCGTAGGGGGTCAGACCCCATATGGGGTCTGACCCCCTACGTCCAACACAGAAAGGAAAAAATATGTACGATTATCTGATAGTCGGCGCGGGATTGTATGGCGCCGTGTTTGCAAACGAGATGAGGAAGGCGGGTAAGAGTGTTCTTGTGATTGACAAGAGGCCTCATATCGCCGGAAATGTGTATACGGAGGAAGTGGAAGGGATCCATGTCCATAAGTACGGGGCACATATTTTTCATACCAACAATAAAGAGGTGTGGGACTACGTGAACGAGTATGCGGTGTTTAACCGTTTTACCAACTCTCCGGTGGCCAATTATAAGGGAGAATTGTATTCTCTTCCTTTTAATATGTACACATTTAATAAGATGTGGGGAGTGGTAACTCCGGAGGAGGCTGCAGCCAAGATTGAGGAGCAGAAGAAGGAAGCCGGAATCACGGAGCCTAAGAATCTGGAGGAGCAGGCCATAAGTCTGATCGGGACGGATATTTATGAGAAGCTGGTGAAGGGCTATACGGAGAAGCAGTGGGGGCGTCCCTGCACGGAGCTTCCTGCCTTCATCATCAAGCGGCTTCCGGTGCGTCTGACTTTTGATAACAATTATTTTAATGCCTTGTATCAGGGGATTCCCATCGGTGGTTATACCAGAATGGTAGCCAATATGCTGGAGGGCGTAGAGATTATCCTGGAGGAAGATTACCTGGCTGATAAGGAAAAATGGAACGGTATGGCCAGGAAAGTGGTCTACACCGGGCCTATCGATGCTTATTTTGGTTATGAGCTGGGCTATCTGGAGTACCGGTCTGTCCGTTTTGAGACGGAATTGCTGGATCAGCCCAATTTCCAGGGAAATGCAGCGGTGAATTATACGGATCGTGAGACTCCCTGGACCCGGATCATCGAGCACAAATGGTTTGAGTTCGGTAAAGATGAGGAGGGGAATGACCTGCCTAAGACCGTAATCTCCAGGGAATTCAGTTCCGAATGGGAAAAGGGGTCTGACCCCTATTACCCGGTAAATGACCAGAAAAACTCTGATCTTTATCATAAATATAAAGAGCGGGCCGACCGGGAAGAGAAGGTGATTTTTGGCGGCAGATTGGGTGAATATAAGTATTATGACATGGATCAGGTGATTGCTGCAGCTCTGGAGAGAGCGGGAAATGAGTATTAAAAATATTAAATATGTAAAAAAACTATGAACTTTGCATGAAGGAATCGTAAAATATTACACTAGACTTTCTTTTTTTCAGCATTTATAATAAAGTTGATTTTTTTCGATAATTAGAGATAAAATTTTTTATCTGTAGATTTGAGAGATGATTTCAGCTGATTGATGGGGTCATGTACCTCACATCAGGAGCTTCTCAAGTCAGAAAGGGAGAAAAGAAGTGGATATATTTTATAAGATTATCGCAATTTTAGGTGGTCTGTCCTTATTCCTCTATGGAATGCGTATGATGGGGGATGAGTTGAAGAAGTCCTCCGGCGGAGCCATGAAAGCTGCTCTTGCCAAGGTTACCAACAAGCCTGCCATGGGTTTTATCTTCGGTATGCTGGTAACCTGTATGATCCAGAGTTCCACAGCCACCATCGTATTGACGGTAGGTCTGGTCGGTGCAGGTTTTCTTACTTTCCGCCAGTCTATCGGTATCGTCCTGGGCGCGAACGTGGGTACAGCCATCACTGCCCAGATCATCCGATTGATGGATGTCTCAGCCGGATCCACCAGTTTACTGTACTTCTTCAAGGCAGATAACCTGGCGCCGGTTGCTTTGATCATCGGTATCGTGATGATCATGTTCTTAAAAGATGACCGTTTTCATAACGTGGGGTCCATCGCCATCGGCTTCGGTATCCTCTTTATGGGTCTTATCTTCATGAGCAATGCGGTTTCCGAGCTGGGAGAGGGATTAAGTGCCATCCTCATGAAATTCGAAGGGAATTATCTCTTAGGTTTCCTTTCCGGTGTCGGTGTGACTGCCCTCTTGCAGAGTTCTTCCGCCGTAGTCGGTATCCTTCAGTCCATGGCATCCTCTGTGGGTGTCCGTTTCTGTGGTGTTTTTGCCGTGATCATCGGTGTGAATATCGGCGACTGTCTTACCACTTACCTGGTAAGCAGGATTGGAGCAAAACCTGATCAGATCCGTACCGCCCTGGTACATGTAATTTATAATATCTGTGCTGCCACATTGATCATTGTGGTGCTGACTATCTTACGTGTCACAGGAATCCTGGATGATGCTTTCTGGAACAGCAGCCTGAATTCCGGTGGTGTGGCGAACGTCCATGGCTGTTTCCGACTGATCCCCGCCGTGATTTTTCTTCCATTTTCCGGTGTATTTGCCAGACTGGCAGAGCGTCTGGTGCCGGACAAGCCGGTGGAGGACGAGGATGCATTGATCGAAGAACAGCTTCGTCTGCTTGACAGCCGTCTGATCACCAGCCCGGTCCTGGCATTTGATCAGGCAACCAACGCCATCGAGCATATGGAAGAGATTGCAACCCATAACTTTAATGCCGCCATTGATGTATTTCATGAGTATGATCTGAAGAGGATCGGCAGGATCCATGAACGGGAGGATCTCCTGGACCG
>CADBOX010000063.1 GCA_902796415.1 uncultured Lachnospiraceae bacterium | reverse complement strand
GGGATTTGCCTTAAAGTGATCCTGAAGATCATTGATTCTTGCGGTGAGAATAGCAACCTGTACTTCCGGTGAACCGGTATCTCCCTCACTTCTTCCGAACTTTTCGATCAGTTCCTGTTTCATTTCTTTCGTAATCATAATTACATCCTCCTGTTTTTTATACGCCTTTACGAAGATAAGGTCGGAGTCTCCATATCCTGGCAAAGGTCTTGGTCATTTTGACACTGACCTAGTGTATCATATTCTTCCGTCTTTGTAAAGAAAAAGATTCCATAAAGCCCTAATCCCCAATTTTCGGCTTCAGTCGCTTTAGCAGATCAGAAAAATATTCCGGTAATGGTGCTTCAAATTCCATATACTCTCCGGTTCTGGGATGCACAAAACCCAGGATCCTGGCATGCAGGCACTGACCTTGTGTAGTTAAAGCTGCGGGGAGTTTCCCAGAGGGTCCATAGACAGGATCTCCCAGCAAAGGATGGGCAATACTGGCCATATGTACCCTGATCTGATGGGTGCGGCCGGTTTCCAGCCTGCACTGAATATAGTTAAACTGCCGATTTAAATGATCCAGCACCTTATAATGCGTAACTGCAGGTTTTCCGTTTTTATATTCGATGGCCATCTTCTTCCTGTCTCTGGGATCTCTTCCTATAGGGCCTTCCACAGTTCCGGAATCTTCCCGGAAATTATTATATACGATAGCTTCATATCGCCTGGTAATAGTGTGTTCTTTCAATTGCTCCGCCAGGGAACGATGAGCCATGTCTGTCTTGCAGACCACCAACAGACCTGTAGTATCTTTATCAATCCGATGTACGATGCCGGGCCGGAGCACACCGTTGATTCCGGAAAGACGGTCCTTACAGTGATATAAAAGTCCATTCACCAAAGTCCCGCTATAGCGTCCCGGTGCGGGATGTACCACAAGATCCTTCGGTTTGTTGACGAGTATCACATCCTGGTCCTCATAGATGATATCGAGATCCATCTTCTCCGGCTCCACGGATAATTCCTTCAGTGGTGGCAAGGTCATCTCAATCCGGTCATCCACATGGATTTTAAGACTGGCCTTGGCTTTCTTTCCGTTTACCTTGGCACGTTCTTCCCGAATCAATTTCTGTATATAGGTTCTGGATTGCCCCTGTAATTCTCCTGCCAGAAACTGATCCAGACGGACTCCCTCCTGGTCAGTAGAAGCGATATATTCATATCTCAGATCCTGCTCTCTATTCATCTTCTTTCACTTTCCTCTTCCCGAAAGAAAATATCTGCTCTAAATCTTCCTCCTTGTAGAAGAAGAGCATCAACAATACCAGCAATATAGCTGAGACAGTCACATAGATGTCGGCCACATTAAAGATAGGAAAATCGATCAGTTTGAAATAGATAAAATCCACCACATAAGACCGGAAGACTCTGTCAATCAGATTGCCCACAGCACCGGCGGCAATCAGATAGAGGCAAATCTTAAGAGGCAGATATTTACGATCCCGGGGAATCCTTCCTGACAGAAAAAAAAGCCCCGCCAGGACAATCAGGGTGACCAGTATGAAAAACCACTGTCTGTTTTGAAATATACCGAAGGCTGCCCCCCGGTTCTCCAGATATCTGAATTCCAAAACCCCTTTGATCAGAACGATCGGATTCTTTCCTCGAAGGTTCCTGAGAGCCCAAAGTTTGATGCCTTGATCCAGCAGGATGAGAGCCAGCCAGCCCAACCCTGCCTTTATATACTTGTGCATGCTGAGTTTCCTCCACTTATTCTGATTATAATGAAATTGCAGAGCAGACATCAGGATGTCTACTCTGCTGAAAATGAACTGTATTCGAATCAGAACTTACCAAGTTCCGGGGAGATAATATTATCTCCGACAATCTCATCTCTGAGGTCTCCGGACACTTCGATATTGCCGGGTGCAACGATAAAGATATTATTGGAGATGGCCTTCAGAGATCCATCTACCGCGAAGCTGGCCCCACCGATAAAATCAATTATACGCTGTGCCTGGCTGATTTCAATCCCTTCCAGGTTGACCACGATGGTCTTACCATCCTTTAAAAAATCTGCTACAATCTGTGCTTCATTGAATTCCTGTGGTTTAATAACTCTCACTGTTTCACCCTCTTCTAATTTCCCATGGAACGGAATAACTCTTCCATCATCTTCATCAAAATCTTCTGGTTCTTCTTTCGGTTTGCGATGAAAAGAAAAGATCGGTTTCTTAGGAGCAGGTTTTTCCTCCTCCTCCTCTTCCACTTCCTCGAAGTCTTCCTCCTCTAATTCCTCATCGTACCCTTCTTCATATCCATCAAATTCTTCATCAAATTCTTCTGAATCATCCACGTCGCTGATCTTCATCATATCCATGAATTTGTCTTTGATGCTCATTAAAAACCTACCTCCATCTTTAATCGGGATCACTTCAGCGTTCTCCAAAGATCGCTGTTCCCACACGTATCATGGTAGCTCCTTCTTCGACCGCCACTTCGAAGTCATTTGTCATACCCATTGACAAAATATCCATAGATACATTATCAATGTTTTTCCTGCGAATGTCAATAAATAATTGGTGTAAGGCCCTAAAATAGCCCCTGTTTTCTTCGGGGTCCGACACGTAAGGCGCACTGGTCATCAACCCCCGGATTTTCACATGCGGAAGCTGGCTGATCTGCTCTGCCAGGTCTGTCACCTTCTGGGGATCCAGCCCGTATTTTGTGTCTTCGTGGGCCACATTAACCTGAATCAGTATCTCTGCGACCCTGCCTCGCTTTGCTGCTTCTTTTTCGATCTGTTCCGCCAGAGACAGTGAGTCCACTGAGTGGATCAAAGCAACTTTATCGATAAGATATTTCACCTTATTCCTCTGGAGATGTCCGATCATGTGCCAGTGAACAGGTCTGGAGATCTTCTCATATTTCTCACACAATTCCTGTACATAATTCTCCCCGTATTCCAACTGTTCTGCTTCCAATAGTTCTTCTATATCTGCGAGAGGCTTTGTCTTGCTCACTGCAACAAGCGTCACTTCCCGGGGATCACGGCCTGCTCTGTGGCATGCCTCCCCAATCCTGCGCTGTACGTCATAAAGATTTTCTTTTAACATTACACATACTCCTAATAAATAATCTCATTCTCCGAGATCGTATTACTGTTCAGAACGATCCGGTCATAAAGTCTGATCTCACTGGATTCTTCATTAACGATGCAATAGTCTTCATTTCTCTCAGCGATATCCACATAGCTGAAGATTGCATAACCGGAATTTACGGAGTAGACTCCATAGCACACCGCAGTCTTGTCAAGAGAATAGGTCAATGCCTCATCCAGTTTTTCAATATGATCACCACGCTTCAGCTCGGAGGAATAGATACTGGCCATCCCATCCTGGACATCAAACACTTTAACTGTGACCTGTTTTACTTTCTCATTTCCCTTCTTATCTTTATAGATAAGGTTCACATGATTTCTGGTCTCCGTGTTGGAGCCTCTGGTTAGATAATCTTCCGGAACCCGGAAAGTTTCTTTCTCTACCAAGGCACTGGCAGGTATCTTCAATCCGGTTCCCTGGAGAAGGAGTATCTCCACCGACAGGTATCTCTCACTCAGATATCGCTGAACATAATTACTGAAACTGAGTTTCAGATATCCCTGTCCTCCCTTCTCGAAGCAGGAGAAGGGAACCGTCGTCTGAAAATCATCTTTTTCGATGGTAATCTTCACACTGGTAGTTCCATTTTCATTCATGCTGTGCATCCTCTGATAATCATCGGATGACAAGGGTAGAATAATCTGCCAGTTCTGACTGGTGGTAAGACGATAGACATCGGATCCGGCCTTGGTCATCTCCTGGGTACGCAGATCATTCATATGCACTTTCCCTTTGAAAACTTTTTCGGTCAGAGTGTCTGTCGTCAGTTCTTCCAGTCCATCACTACTGTAGGACACCAATCCTGATTTCTCACTTCTCACTTCGATATAACAATCTTTGCCGTATTTCTTCTCTAGTTCTTTCTTGTTTTGTGACAGAATCGTACCAGTGTAGGAAAGAAGATCATGCTCCAACTCATTGTTGGTCTCCTCCACGGTATAAAAGACAGAATCATCGTAACTGTCCGTAAAAGCACGCAGTTCATCCAGGATACTACCGGTGTCCAGATTGTCCGGTGTCTCATTTTTCTCTATGATCTGATTTACTTCCTCCTGAATCTTACCGGTCTTATCCACCGTATATACGATTCCATCACTTTTTACTCTTGCGCCATCAGATAGATAATTATGGATATATCCGTCTTCTGTGGTGGTATATACTTTTTCTTTCCGAAGGATTACTCCTGTCCCTTTTATGGTATCGGAGATCTCACTATTGCTGACCTCGTACACTGCCAGTTTCTTCTTACCGGCAGATCGGACCATATTCCCTGCCAGAAAGATCACGATCAGGAGAAACACTACGGTTCCGATATTAAAATGTAATCTCCAGTTCAGGCTGTCCCTGTTTCCGACTCTTTGTCTGTCTGCCATATTTATAATCCCCATCGTCTGAGAGCAGCACCGTTCAGATAATCACAGCGGCAACCCTGTCGGAGATCTTCCTCTTCCATCCGCTGCTCCCACAGTTGTGCCAGTTTCCACCAGCTGGTATGCCAGTTTGAAAACGCCGCATTCTCCTCAGGTATCCTGCTGAACAAACGCTCAATCACTATGTCTTCCCGAAGGTGGATCACAAACTGAACCAACCTGTCCAGATACTCTTCCTTCGGACATATGGTTATTCTACCACCAATGTAATCTTCGTACAATAAGCAATCTTTCGGGATATACAACGAGTGAAGTTTTACCATATCTACTGGTAAAGCAGAAAGAATCCTGGCCGATTCAATCACATCTTCCATATCATCCCAGGGAAGATTCAGGATCATATGGGTACAGATCGGGAATCCGTAGCAGGATATCCTTTGAACTGCATCCAGATATTCTGCCAGACCATGTCCACGATTCACTTTCTTTAAGGTGTGGTAATTCACCGTCTGCAGCCCGATCTCCAGAGAGATCTCCACCCCTGTCTTTTTTCGAAAATCATCAAAAGCTCTCAGATAATCATCCCTGATACAATCCGGTCTGGTGGATAGTGAGATCTCCACGATCTCCGGACAGTAGAGTGCTTCCTCCATATATGTCAGCAGAGCAGGCAGGGGCAGGAAAGTATTGGTATAATTCTGGAAATATGCAATAAACTTGTGGGCATGATATCGTTTCTCAATCTTCTCTCTTGACCGGATCAGCTGTTCTTTCACAGGAATGTTGGCCGGTGCAGCCTCAAAACCTGTTCCTATCCCGGAACAGAAACTGCATCCCTGACCTTCCATACGATTCGGGCAGGAGACAGGAAGATTCACTGGAAGTTTATACACTTTTTCCCCATATTTTTCTTTCAGATAAGAGGAATAGCTCCGATATCTTTCTTGTTTCTGTGTCATACTGCTCCTCTTTTGATAACAGAAAGAAAATGCCCCATATCACTATGAGGCATACTTTTCTATCTTCAAGTTATACTTTCATGTTGTCTAATTATGCTCCGGCTGATCCTGCGTCCTAAAGAGCAACAGAAACCATGCCCTGAATATCCTCCGGCAGTTCTTCCTTAGCCATGGATACACTGAGGATAAAATCAACATCAAACTTTCCGGATAATCTATCTAAACTACGGATACACTCTGTAAGGTTATCTTTGATAAATGCAATGGTCAG
>CADBOX010000062.1 GCA_902796415.1 uncultured Lachnospiraceae bacterium | reverse complement strand
TGCTGTCTCCAGGAAAAGTGCTGAAATCTGTTCATAGCCTTCCTTTTTTGCCTTGCTTGCAAAATAGGTATACTTGTTTCTTGCCTGACTCTCGCCTGCAAATGCTGCCCATAAGTTCGCTTCTGTCTTGCTTCCCTTTAATTCCATAGTGTATACCTCCTGATTAGAATATTATTATGAAAGGATAACCGATCCTTCTATCATCAGAACAATCAGTTATCCTTTGTTTTATGATAACATATCCTATATACAAACTCAATAGTAAGATGAAAATCTATTTCTTTGATCTGCCCTAGTTCAAATCCATGTCCAGCCAACACTGGTCTTCTCCCACTGCGACTGTAAAGATCCTTCCTATCTCTTCTGAGTTCTTTGCCTGATGATATCTGAAAAGCATCTCTTCTCCGTTTAGCTGACCAAGGATTTCGATTTTTCCTGTCGGATGCGACATGGCATAATGTATACATTTGCCCTGACCGTTCTGCATTGTTTTGGCTTCTTCCACAATCCTGCTGCCTTCTTTCAGCGGTACCTGAAAATGGTTTAATACTCCTCTTACAGGCCTGCACTGGAAGATATAATAAGGAACAACTCCACAAGCCGTCAGTCTCTTCAAAAGACTGCCCAATACGGCAGGATCACTGTTAATTCCTTTCAGAAGAACCGTCTGATTCTTAATCACGATTCCAATCTTCTGCAGAATCCGGATGGCTTCTACGGCCTCGTCTGTCACTTCCCTGGGATGGTTAAACTGGGTGATGACATAGATTTGTTTCCTTTTATTATAATCTTCCAATATCTGCTAAAGTTCAGCATCAGTGGTGATGCGTTGGGGAAGCACTACCGGAGTTCTGGTTCCGAACCTTATCAGGTCAAGGTGGGGAATATCGATAAACCTCTCCAGATATTCTTTGATCCTTTGGTTGCTGTTAAGGAATGCATCTCCGCCTGTTATCAGAACATTACTGACCTCAGGGTGATTTCTTACATACTCCTCCATCTCCCCCAGATGGCCGGCAATTTCATCATCAGACAGCCCAACAAGTCTTTTCCGGAAGCAATGCCTGCAGTACATGACACACATGTTGGTTGATAAGATCAATGTGGTCTGATCGTACTTATGCTGCATTCCCGGAATCACGGTATTTGATGCCTCTCCACTGGTATCCGGTTCTCCACCCTCAGACAGCTCCCAGCCGGACGGTATGGACATCTTCCGAATGGGATCCTCAGGATCGCCCGGATCAATCAGAGACAAATAATAGTGGTTAATACACATAGGATACTGTTCCGATATCTTATTGATACGGGCAGTCTCATCATCGGTAAGATTCAGATACTGCCGGATATCGTCCCCGTTATTGCAACAATTTTGTAACAGGTGAGTCCAGTGTTCCTTGCCATAATCCTTATTCAAATTCCTTCTACCATCCTTCTTCTATACTTTACTTTTTATCGTTCAGATTATTAAATAATAATGTCTATAAAATGATATATCATCCATTTACTAAACACATATATATAATAATAATATACATTATTTATATCATATTATATATAAAAAAACAAGTTTATTCATTGCAACAGGCATATTATTCATATCAATAACAAATAGTTTTTACTATTATAATGTATTTTGATTTTCGACAAGCACGCATATAGACTTAGACTGATTCGTCTCATATAATCCATGTTACCTGCATATAATCCATGTTTCCACTTTATAATAATTGTTGCTATTGACTAATAATACATCTACAAGATACTATATTCTTCGAAGGAGGAAATATCATGGGTACATTTTTAGTTACACATTTTATAAAGAATTATCAGGATGTTGAAAATTCAAAAGTTTATGCTGCTTATGGAAAGCTTTCGGGTATTGTCGGTATCCTTTGCAACATCATCTTATTTCTGATCAAGCTCTTAGTGGGTCTGTTCAGTATGTCCACTGCCATCATCGCCGATGCCTTTAACAACTTATCCGATGCGATTTCTTCCATCATTAATGTAGTATCCGCTTATCTTGCGGAGAAACCAACGGACAAGGACCATCCTTTTGGCTATGGCAGAATTGAGTATATCGCTACTTTGATCATCGCATTCCTGGTTACATATATCGGTATACAATTCTTTCGTAACTCCATTGATGGGATACTTCATCCCACAGATCTCCGGATGAGCCCCTTCCTTTTTATTTTTCTTATATTTACGGTAATTGTAAAATTATGGTTGTTTCTCTTTAACCGAAATCTGTTTAAGAGAACCAACAATCTCACCATGAGAGCAACTTCCGTGGACTCCCTCTTCGATGCAGTGACATGTAGTATCACTTTGATATCTTCTGCCGTCTTTTATCTCTTCCGGATTAATATCGATGGAATCGCCGGGTTGATTGTCTCCTGTGTGGTTATCTGGAACGGCATCAGTATCATCAAGGATGCGGTCAATCTGCTGCTGGGAGGACCGATGGATGAGGTTCTTAATGATAATATCAAAAATCTCGCTTTATCCTGCCAGGGTGTTGTTGGTGTCCATGATCTGATCGTGCACAGTTACGGCCCGGGGAAAATGATTGCTACCATCCATCTGGAGATTTCACAAAAGTATTCTTTAAATGATGCCCATGCGATTGCTGATGAGGTGGAGAATAAAGTCAAAGAAGAAATGGGGATTATGATGGTCGCCCATATAGACCCTGTGGAGCTGGAGGATAAAAGAGTATTGCTCATCCATAAACGGCTTCGTAGAATTCTGGATATACTGGACCCGGTTCTGGACTACCACGACCTGCAGGTGGAATTTGAAAAGACACGGGACCTGATATCCTTCGATCTGGTCCTGCCCTATGATTACACAGAAGCAAAGGCAGAACAGACAGAGAATCAGATTAAAGAATTGATGGAGGAAATGAACCGGAGATACCAGTGTACGATAACCGTGGACCGTGGTCATCTGGAACATACCTGAATTAATTGTATATCTGAGATAAGATTAAAATCGCTGATGAAGCAGATGATTTATTCAAAATCACCTGTTACATCAGCGATTATTTTTGCGATACCAGAAGGCACCCAATATAGATAATAAGCAGATAGCCAGAATCACGACAGCGAATATCTCATATCTTTCTGAAGACAATGCTGTTCCGGATAAGACAGATAGAAGGATGGACGGAAACCGTCCTACTACCACGATAAAAACCCAGACAGGTAATTCAAGGTCTGTAAGCCCTACCAGATAGGACAGGATATCCTTTGGAGTCCCGGGAATCAAAAAAAGGAGAAAGATAATAAATCTCGAACGTTCATTTGTCTTGAGAATCTTAACACTTTCTATCTGTTCTCTGGAGAAGAATAATTCAATAAATGGAAGACCGAATTTTCTGGAAAGAAGAAAAACCATCAGGCTCCCTGCCGACATGGCCAGATCACAGATCAAAGTTCCCATAATGATACCAAAAGCATA
>CADBOX010000061.1 GCA_902796415.1 uncultured Lachnospiraceae bacterium | reverse complement strand
CTGTGAGCAGAGTTATTCTATCATCTGCTCAAAATATATGTATATTTTACAATCAAAGCACCTTTACCTCAATAGTAAGAATATATGAAAAATAAATAGAATCTCTGTTTATTGATGATAAAACAATCGAATGCTTTCAATAATCGAAGGTATATCTCTCACAGGCATTGATTACAGTAACCCCCTCATACTGATCCACCCTGCTGAAATCTCTTCCATAATTGCTGTGGACATGGCCGTGAATCATGTAACGCGGCTGATATTTTCTCAGCAGAGTATCGAAGACCTGGAACCCTCTGTGGGCCGGATCTTCCCTGTCATGAAATCCACGGATGGGAGAATGGGTCAGAAGGATGTCAAAACTTTTATGGTAGAGGAGAGGAAATGTCAATCGGAAGAGTCGTCTGGACATTTCTTTTTCTGTGTACTGATACAATCCCTGATTGTATTTCATACTTCCGCCAAGTCCTAAGATCCGGATACCATCATGCACATAAATCTTGTCTTCAATACAGATACAGCCTTCCGGAGGACGTTTTGGATAGTTGGTGTCATGATTTCCATGTACATACAGAAGGGGACAATGTGCCATAGTAACCAGGAAGGACAGATAAGAACTGTCGAGATCTCCCGCAGAAAGTATAAGTCCTATATCGTCCAGCATACCAGGCTGATAATAGTCCCATAAGGATTTGGATTCCATGTCTGATACGGCTAATATTTTCATAGAACATGTTCTCCTTTGTCAGTACCTACAAAACTGGTAAGAGTTCTGGCTGTGTCATTAAGGTCTTCCACTTTGGGAATATCTCCGATGACATTTTCAGCCAGCCAGTCCATGGTAAGGATCTGCTCCGGAGACAGAACTGCTTTGCTTTCTGACTGGATCAACCCGTTCTGGGAATAAAGAGTTCCGCTGAAAGGATTCAGAGTACCACCGACCAAGGCATCTTTAACCAGATCGAGCAACCGTTTGGTCCCGATGGGAAGCCTGCTGGATCTGACGATATCCACGATACCGGAAGAAATTCCCCACCAATAGCTGATGCCTTGTCCTTTTTCTTTGTTTTCTTCGGTCTTCCAGTTGCCGTTTAAAATGTTAGTTACCTCTTTCTCGTAGAAAACACTCCAGTCCCAGATAGGCATGGCGATATTCCAGAACCCTTCTTTCTCTTCTTTATAAAGACCGATTCTCTTGGTGTATTCTGTCGAATTAAAGCTGTCCTTGTCACAGATGATAGAGATCTCTTCCTGTCGGAAAGAATCATAGATTTGCTCCATGAACTGATTTTTATCCTGTGCATGTTCCCGCAGTCTGGACCATTGAAGATAAATCCGGGCACGGGGATTTACCATGATAGCCCCCAGGGCAAAACTGTTGATGTTGGAAATCGTTCCATAGATAGGATAGTCAGCGATATATCCGATCTTATCATTCTCTGTCAGGGAACCGGCCAGCGCTCCCATGAGGAATTTCACTTCGTACATCCTTGCATAATAGGTCCTGACATGCTTGTAAGAAAGATGGGTAGTGCAATTCAGGAATTTGATCTCCGGATGCTCCACAGACACTTTTAATGTGGCCTTCAAGAAGATGGGAGAGGTGGTAAAAACCACCTGATGGCCTTCCTCGATAACATTTTCCAATGTCTCTTCGATATTATCAAGGGTCGTATTAAAATAAGCCGTGGTACTGATATTCTCCGGGAACATTTTCTCGACATGTATTCTGCCGATATCATGATTGAAGGTCCAAGCGGATTCTTCGCTGGTCCTGTCATGAATAAATGCAATCTTCAGATGCTTTGGCGCGCCGGAGATCAGCTGGAGTATGGGACTTTTCTTCTTCTCATATGGATCCATCTGAACTTCGGAAGGTTTTTCCTTCAGTGCAAGCAGGAATTCATCTTTACATTTCTCCATCTTCTTCTTCAATTCATCCAGACTGATGGAAAGGTTCTTATCATAATCATAGATGGAGATGAAAGTCAGAAAAGCGTCACTGATCCGTGTGTAATGCTGTCTGCCGAAACGTTTGATATACTCATTCCGAAACCTGCCAAAGAAGGATGAAAAATGCATACGATCTTCATCAGACCAGTACTCATCCTTCTTTTTTCCGACAAGACGCTGCAGTTTGGCAAAACTGCCTTTTTTGGTAAAGTAGATATAATTTATCTGGGAAAGATGGTTGAAATCCACGAATTCATAATAAATCTGAATTTCCGGTCGATCTGTCTGAGGAGGCATCAACCGCTGTATCTCAGCGCGGATACTTACAGAATCAAAATAACGTAGAACACTGAG
>CADBOX010000060.1 GCA_902796415.1 uncultured Lachnospiraceae bacterium | reverse complement strand
GCCTTCTGCGATATCGAGGATGAGGATAGCTGGATGGCCGAGTATGGCACGATGCATCAGGACAGAGCGGAGATTTCGGATGGTTTCCGTTCACTGATTGCTGATGTCGGTTCGGATTTTGTGCCTGCCGGGGAACGGATTGAACTCTATAGCTCACAGAAGGCAACATGGAAATCCTCTGTTGATTAACACGCAAAGAGTGAAAAAGGGTTCTTTCCTGGGCCGGGAGTTTCCATCTATTTTATTATTCGACAGGGGGAAAAGATGGCAAAGCAGAATATCTATGATAATGAAGTTTTTTTCAGCGAATACAGGAAACTTCGAGATCGCGAAGTAAACGCAAACAATCTGTTCGAACTCCCGACATTGTTCTCACTTCTCCCCGATCTGACCGGTAAAAGAATTCTGGATCTTGGATGTGGAACCGGCGAACGCTGCATGGATTATCTGAAACTCGGGGCAGCCAGGGTTACAGGCGTTGACATTTCAGAAAAGATGCTTGCTGCAGCTCAAAACGAAAACAGCAATCCCAGCATCACTTATCTTAAAATGCCGATGGAAGATATCGGAAGCATAGATGATGTATTTGATGTGGCAATCAGTTCGCTTGCGCTGCATTATGTCGAGGATTATTCAGGTGTCGTAAAGAACGTTTACAGACTTTTAAGTGATGGCGGCATTTTTCTTTTCTCGCAGGAACATCCACTCACAACATGCTATTCGGGAACGGGTGGCAGATGGACGTATGATGGAAACGGAAAAAAACTCTATGCGAATATAGCTAATTACTGTGTAGAAAGAAGAAATGAATCAAAATGGTTTGTCGAAGGGGTTCAGAGATACCACAGAATGTTCTCAACCATAGTAAATACTCTTACCGACACAGGATTTAAGATCCTTAAGATGGTTGAGCCCTGTCCGACAGAAGAGATTGTGAATAAGTATCCGGAATACTGCGATCTCTATCATAAACCTGACTTTCTGTTTGTGAAGGCTGTCAAGTAAGCGCTTATTCATTGTAGTAATCCCCTGAGTTGTGATTATAAAATGTATCCGAGAACGAAAGATAAAGGACACAATATAGTGCGGCACATATATGGAAGGAACCAGTTCCTTCCTGCCAAAAAGGGATGGCTCCCTTCTCGTTTGAGAAAGGAGCCATCCCTCATCTATTAATTGAGCAAGAAGCCCGCATTTATACGGATCCGGTTTATTGCAGATAACTTGCATTCACATATCCGGAGCATACAAATTTCGGAGCAAATACCCAGACATAAGTCGCTGCGCCGCCACCAAAACCGGTTCCCTGTACATAAGCTCCGGTGATCTGGACCTGGTCACCGTTCTTCAGTCCGATATGGTTGATCTCGTTTTCATACTGTGCGGCAGGCGCGGTACGGATCGCCAGATATCCGCTCTGAAGGTTGCATACGGTCTTCCATGTTCCATTTTCAGCTGTGCCGCCTGCCACATTTTCCAGTTCCTGTTCATTGATCTTGTTCAGTTCAGACATGATGTTTTTCTCCTTTTTTCTTTTTTTATAATTTTATTAAAACCAGTAAATCCTTCTATGATAAACCATCAAAGATGGGGGAATGCCACGATATTTCATAGCTCCGGCCTGTGTCTGGCCGTTTTATATTTTTAAGCCATTCCCGGCTTTATTTCGCCGCTTTTTATTTCTCAGCCTGATATTACATACGGCCGATCTCCGGAAATTCCACACACCTTTTTTGCACTTACAGATGACCACTTACAGAAGACAGATGACGCTTTTGTTTTACCAGAACCATGCTGCCTGTCCAAAAGAAAGAAGAGTGGTTCCTGTACCGATCATTACTATGCCAATTAATGCACCGATCATTCCAAGACCGATCTGCGGACGCAGGATATTCAGCAATCCAAACAACACCATCCCAATGCCGGGAAACAGTGCCATGTACCAGGAACTGCTGACCAGAGAGCCCCAAACATCATACCCATCCATCTGTTTTAACCGGAAAGCATGCACAATTCTTAATATGCCCATTACCAGGATCCAACAGCCAATCAGCATGATCATGGACGCTCCCATGGACAGCTGAAATGCCGGAGAGAATACCAGGATCAGCCCAAAGGCCAGGCAGATAACAGCGCCTGCGAGGCTCCATCTGCTGCGGCCATAGAAACGCTTCTCATCCGCCCAGCGGAATATTTTCCCAACCCCGGCTGCACTCAGGGCAAGACCGATTATGTAAGGAATGACCGTGGAAGTTTCCACCGGGGAAAACAGACTGATCACTCCCCCGACTATCAGCAGGATTCCAAAGATCATCGGCAATATTCTGGTTTTTCTCATGAAGGTTCCTCCTTTCACTGTCTGTATGATTGAAAACACCTCCATTAATATAGGGGAATATCATCATCTTCTCTTGTTCTAGCTATGTTATAACACAAAGAACAGTGTTCGTCAAGCGCGCGTGCCGACAGTTATGTGAAGATTTTATGATCCATAGACATTAATGATTCCAGGATCTCATCGCTTTTCCTGTAAAAAACTTCGTAGAAGGACTTTCCATATCTGAATACTCCGTTCTCTTCCGGCAGCAGCAGCTGATACAGCTGATCATATACAGGATCCATTGCGGCCAGCCGTCCATATATACTCATGCATGAAGGAAGCATATACTGCAATCTTCCATCCTGCACGCACAGGTCAAAGATGAATTCTTTATCTGTCATTATCTCCAGCAGGTCAAGGCAATCCAACAGCTTTTCTTCCCTCACATTATTGCCTAAAGAAGCATAATCCACCATGAACAAGGGTATCTGGTCTTCCGAGTTTTCCGAGAAGTTGGCAAATCTCACGATATAATCATCCGGCTCTAATAAGCGAAGGCTCTCGGTAAAACCAAGTAAATATTTACATTCTTCTGAACGGAATCGTCTTACTCCGTCATATTCATCCAGAGATGATCTGGCCAGAGATTCTCTGCCACCCATCAGTTTTGCCAGATGTTCAAATGCTCTGTGTACCGAATCGTTCTGATAATTACAGAAAGCCTGTATATAGTAATACATGAGCATGGGTGTGAGGGGTATGGCTGTTCTCTCGTGGAGATCAAAGATGTTTTTTATATTCCGATCATCTTTTTTTCTG
>CADBOX010000059.1 GCA_902796415.1 uncultured Lachnospiraceae bacterium | reverse complement strand
TTCGTCCTGCTGGCCAAGGTGCTGTGGCATCTGGTGGACTACAGTCTCAACGCGAAGACCGCGGCGCAGATCAATGAGAAAATCCGGAAAAACCGGCTGGAAAAGAGAACCGGAAAGGAATGAGAGAACATGGAAGATTTCATCATCCGACTGGAGACAAAAGAAGATTACCGGGAAACGGAAAACCTGATCCGGGAATCCTTCTGGAACGTGTACCGGCCGGGGTGCAGCGAGCATTATGTGATGCACGTGCTGCGGGACGATCCGGATTTCGTGAAGGAGCTGGACTTTGTGATGGAACAAAACGGGAAACTGATTGGGCAGAACATGTTCATGCGCACGGTCGTCGAAGCTGACGATGGCCGGGTGATCGACGTTCTGACCATGGGACCCATCGGCATCACGCCGGAGCTTAAGCGTAAGGGTTACGGCAAAAAGCTGCTGGACTACTGTCTGGAAAAGGCAACCGCTATGGGCTTTGGCGCGGTGCTGTTTGAGGGTAATATCGGCTTCTACGGCAAGTGCGGCTTCACTTATGCCCGTGATTTTTGCATTCGGTATCATGATCTTCCGGAAGGCGCGGACGACTCCTTCTTCCTCTGCAAAGAGCTGATTCCCGGTTACCTGGACGGGATCACCGGCGTATACCAGACGCCCCAGGGCTACTACGTGGATGATGCGGACGTGGAGGAATTCGACAAGGCCTTTCCGCCAAAAGAGAAGCTGAGACTGCCGGGACAGATTTTTGATTGAAACAACACTCGGAATGTGGTCACAAAGGATTCTGCGTAGAGGTCTGGGGAGGTGATGGGAAATGACAACGTTTCTGAATAGATTAAAAAAAACCTCTGTTATATCATTGCTGCGCTTCTCTTTGCTGGTTCTATCTTAAAGGAGTGAAGGATGAAACGAGAATTTGGAATAGCAAGATGTGGGCTGGCCTGCTGCCTTTGCAGTGAGAATGATCATTGCGGTGGCTGCAATTCCGGCGAATGTCCAGGTACATCATGGTGTGAAAACAGAAAGTGCTCAATGGTGAAGAATTACGATCACTGTTTTGACTGTGCTTTTGATTGCACAAAAGGCATGTTCGCCAAAATAAAACCGTATGGTTTTACTGTGTTTGCCAGGAGATACGGAGTTGATGAATTACTTGACTGCCTTGAAAGAAATGAAAAGAACGGTGTGGTTTATCATCGTGAAGGGATTATAGGAGACTATGATGATTTTGAGGATGTAGAAGAATTGATACAGTTTATCAGAACAGGGAAAAGGCAGTATGGAAATCATTGATTTTTAGCCTGTGAAAACAAAAATTACTGGCTTTCTGAAATAATAAAGAATGGCACAAAAGATCTGGAATAAGAATTGAATGGATAAAGGGTGCCGGGCATAAGCGAATCACATAATACCCGCGGTTTTCTTTTTGAGAGCTGCGGGTTTTTTTGTTCAACAGATTGATTTATCGTCCAAATTACAATATTATTGAACGAAAAGTTTTCATCGTTCCATATCCAGTGCTGTGGGCTTTTGCAGCTCTGACGGTCGTAAGTAGGAGAAATGACAGGATATGAATATAACGGGTATACACAGGGAATTAAATGATCTTCAGGATTTGAAATATCGTGATATGCAGATAAAGCTTATCCCTACGGTAGAGCCGGGGTCAGTGATCGGCGTAAGGACTCCGGAGCTTAGGACCATGGCAAAAGAGTTGTTGAAACGCGGAGATTATAGGGACTTCCTGGCAGAATTGCCTCATAAGTATTTTGAAGAAAACCAGCTGCAGGCTTTTATCATCTCCGGTATGAAAGATCTGAATGAATGTATGGAAGAGCTGGAGGTGTTTCTGCCCTATGTAGATAACTGGGCTACGTGTGATCAAATGTCTCCGAAGATATTTAAGAAACATAGAAAAGCACTTCTTGTACATATAAAAGAGTGGATTGTTTCTGAAAAGACTTATACGGTGAGATTTGGCGTGAAGATGCTTATGGAACATTTCCTGGATGATGATTATGATCCTGTGTATCCTGCGATGGTCGCCGAGATCAGGTCCGAAGAGTACTATGTCAATATGATGATTGCGTGGTATTTTGCAACCGCTCTTGCCAAGCAGTATGAAACCATACTTCCGTATCTTGAGCAGAAACGGCTTGAAGACTGGACGCATAACAAAGCCATTCAGAAAAGTGTTGAGAGCTATAGAATTACGGATGAGCAGAAGAAGTATTTGAGATCGTTAAAAGCAGCCCGCATATAAGCAATGTGACTAAAAGATCAATACAGGCCGGTTATCATTGCCGAATGCTGAATTTGAAAAATGGCTGGCAGAGATTGAGTTCACTACTGTTCAGATACGGATGCATTTGTTATACTGGAAGAGATCGGAGTTTGTAGAACAGATTAATCTGAAGGTTGACGGACGTCCATGGGGGGAAGAATAAATGTGGAATCTGGCTGGGAAAAAGCAAGAGAAGCTGAATTCAATAAAAAAGGGTTTTCTTCTATGTTTCACCATGTTTCTGGTGTATCTTTTGGGAGCATGCAGCATCGTGTTTTCGTCAG
>CADBOX010000058.1 GCA_902796415.1 uncultured Lachnospiraceae bacterium | reverse complement strand
CCCAGCATATCTCAGTTCTGAGGATTCTTCAATACCCGTTCTGTTTTGACCATATGATTTTCTGCCGGTCTTCGCTGTCGTTACCTATTGCCATTACACAGCGTCTCAAGCCAATCCCGCCTCTGAAGTACTGCAAGCCAGTCTCCCGGTATATCTTCATAGCCATAGAAGAGCCCGGCAAGTCCGCCGCAGATCGCGCCGACAGTATCGGTATCCTCTCCGAGATTCACCGCCGTAAGCAGTGCATCCTTCAATGTATTCGTCTTCAGTAAAGACCAGACCGACGCTTCCAGTGTATCCACGACATAACCGGAGCTTTTGATCTCCCGCGCCGGCAGATCCCGAAAAACATAAAGGTCATGCAGTCTTCCATAATACGACAGTTCTGTCAGGTACTTCAGATTACGTTTATAAAATGCAAATCCTGCGTCAATCCCTCTTTGTAAAACGTCTATCAGAGTTTCATCGTTATGTGGTGCCGCAGCCAGGAAAATCTCCCGAACCATAAAATAATACAGTCCGCAGGCAATCTTTGCCCGCATATGATTGTGGGTAAGTCCGGATATCTGATGGATCCGCAGCAGCGCTTCTTCATCATCCATCTTTCCGGCCTCCTGTTGTTCGCAGCAATACAGACAGGCAGGCATGATCCGCATCAGGGATCCGTTTCCGTTGTCTCTTTTATCTGTTCCCCCACAGGTCGTTACATCCGGTTCTCTCAGGTACCTGAGAATTGCATCCGTTGTGCAGCGCCCATTATCAAAGGCTTCTCCAAAGGGGGTGTATTCCCCCTTTGTAAGCCACAGAACAAAGCGGTACATGATATCTGCAAGGTTGATTCCCTTATTTTCCTGAATACTGATCAGTGTTGCCACCGTCATACTGCTGTCATCTGTCCAGGTACCAGCCGGCATATCATACGTGCCATGACCGGTCATCGTCACAACCGGATCATGTGCAATCTCCTCACGCGACCGGAACTGTACAGGACATCCGAGGGCATCGCCGGTCACCACACCCATAACCCCGTCAAGCCATATTCTGTTTCCCATTTGCGCCTCTTCCCTCTCATATGCTCCCATCCACGTGTTTCAATCCCGATGTCTCTCTTTATAATCCTCGCGGATCGGAGCCAGGAGTTCTTCATTATCAAGTGCTTCCGCCATTTTTTCTGCGGAAGCCGCACACCTTGCGAACCGTACAGCTCTGTCCATCACCTTGAAGTTCAGCTGTGTTCCCATACTGTCATGTTCATAGCGTACAGCATGATGACGATTGATTCCAAACCGGTCAGCCACAGAAACCGCATCGATATTTGCCCCGAGAAACAGGAATTCCCAGTGATACTTTTCCTTCTGATGTTCAATCATACGGCGGATCTTATCATAGCTGTAAATCCTGCTGGCGTTTTCCATGCCGTCCGTCGTGATGATAAACAGCGTCTTCTCCGGTACATCCTCTCTGCGGGCGTACCTGTGAACATTTCCAATGTGATGGATCGCCCCGCCGACAGCATCCAGAAGAGCTGTACAGCCGCGTACATAGTACTGACTGTCATTCATCGGCTCTACCTTTCGGATGTCCACCCTGTCGTAAATCACCTCTGTCCGGTCATCAAACAGAACAACCGAAACGTATGCTTCACCGTCTTCCTTCTTCTGCTTCTCAATCAGACTGTTGAATCCGCCGATCGTATCGGCTTCCAGCCCGGACATGGATCCGCTCCTGTCAAGAATAAATACCAGTTCCGTTAATCCCTTCTTCATATCCCGCCTCACTTTCCGCCGCCCAGCAGCTGTTTTTTTCTTTATGTGAGGTCAGTATAACAGGCCGGTTTTAAAAAACGGTCGCCCAGAAAGCGACCGTCTTTTTTATCTGATGCGCGGTGGAGATAGAGAAGATGATGACCATCCTGTCACGGGAAGAAAGGGCCGGTCCTGTCCCGCATCACCAGTTTTGTTCTCACCAACCGCTTATATGCTGCCTTTTGAAGCAGTTTATTGACCGGCACAGACAAAACGATCATCTCATCAATCCTCCATTTCCTTATGCCTTCAACAACAGGTGGTTCTTTTCCAGATCATAGTAAAGAGTACATTCAGAATCTTTCAGATCAAAGACCTTTACGATATCTGCATCGCTGTCTGTATCGACAAAATCCGAAATGATATTTCTAAAGGCTGTAAGCTTATCCGGTGAAAAGTGCAGCGTCTTTTCGTTTGCAAAAGCAGCTGTATAGAGGATATCAGCCTCAACAAGATCCTGGAAAATATGGCTGCCATAAGACAGCTCCGGGTTATAGCCGGCCTCCCTTTCCTCCACCTCACAAACAGCCTCAAACTCACTGATGTCCGCAAAGGATGTGGGCACACCCAGTTCAGGTGAAGAAGTGCCGATACGTCCCGGAACAATCAGCATCATATGCCTGCCCTGTTCCCTGAATGTCCAATTTACCCTGCCTATAATCCGTGCAATCCGGGTCTTATCAGCATAAGGCATTTCATAGTAAGCCTTCGGATCGACAAAGACTATAAGATCAATCGGAACACTTCTTGAAAGTCCCATTGAGGAGCCTATACTTTCGATTATAATACTCTCCTCCTGCACACTCTCAGGAACAGTCACAGCCGCTGTATCCTTAGCTACCCGAAGTGGTCTGCACTGCAAAAGATTTATGGAATACTCTCCATTCTCTGAAAAATTCAAAGTAAACTCAATATCCACAGGATGCTCATATTCCTCCTGAATTATCTGCATGAGCTGCTGCATCTGAGTCATTATGGCCTGCTTTTTCACAAGACCCCTGCAAGATATAAATCTTACATCCCGCCAGATTCCACGCTCTTTTAAAGAACCTTCCACTTCATAATCATGCTCGAGAAGAGTGTTTATCAGATACTTAGGGAGTTTGTTTTCAATGTCCCTAAGTTCAAGCCGTTTCAGTACATGCTCGCTCACATCCATTGCCTCCACTGCTCTTTGAGAAAACTGATGCTTCTCGGCCGCGGTAACGAAGGATGTTGCTTCCGGCATATCGAGGCTCACAAGCCTTGGATACGAGCCCATGGTTCTATCCACAGCTGATGTCCCAAGTCCCATGACCAGTCTGAGCATCCCCGCCTTCTGATCAATACCTGCAAGGAACTTATATGGGCTGTAGGAGTAACCCACACCAGCAGCGCAGGGCATATAATACGGACCATAATAAGAACCAGAGACCCGCTGTATGAGCAGTGCCATCTGTTCATCTCTTTTATCAAGCCCACGCCTTTTTCTGTAATCAAGAGCAGAAAGGCTCATTGTGCTGGCGTAGACTGTTCTTATGGCATTTTCAAATTCCTCAAGCCTCTCCTCCAAAGTGCCTCTGTTTGCACAAAATACCGACTCGTATTTACCCGCAAAGGCATTTCCAAAGCCGTCCTCAAGAATACTACTTGACCTCACGATAAACGGGTCCTGTCCGTAGTATTCAAGAATATGTCCAAACTGAATTCGCAGTTCTTCATAAAAAGAGCCCTGTTTTAGTTTTAATGCAAACTCATCAGCAAGTGAAAAGTACTCCTCCTCTGTCCTCTGGCGGATTCGCAGATCCCAAAATTCATTGTCTACAATGTAGGTATAGTAAACATCAGAGCCTATAAAAAATGAGTCGTGAGGCTCCAGTATTTCATTTATCTCCGGGCTCATGTTGCGGATGACAGCCCTTGCAAGAAGCATTCCACAGGCTTTTCCCCCAATGAGTCCGGTTCCTATCATGTGGTTCCTGACAGTAAAATAATCTTCGGGTTTGAAATGCTTTTTTACCATGAGTCTCATCTTCTCGTCCCTGGTCATCATGATATTGCACATCATATTGCAGGACTCAGTCATATCCATATGGCTGTCATACTGCTGCTTTGCTGTGTTGAAGAACTTATCCCAGAAATCTATATACTGATCTTCTCCGGGTCTTTGGAAATTATCGAGAAGCTGGTAGAAGCGGCTGGATTGCACGCCATCAAGGATTGGTCTGAAGGTTCCTTCTTCTTTTCTGTAAATATGAGGCAGGAACATGGTCTCTGAATCCCTGTTCCAGACCTTCTCGGGGCGTACATAAACATTTTTCGCATCGGAATATACATCAAGGAACAACTGTGTAGTGTTCAGGATCTTCTGCACAGAATGGAAAGAATGTCTTCCCCTGATAATCGGAAAGAAAGCAACCGTATCAAGAATAAAGAGAAACGGACATGTAACTCTGAAGAAATTGCCCATCATAAGATCAGTAGCCCAACGTATCTGCAGCTCCGACAGACAGTCAAAAACATAGAACGCGTCTCTGCCCTCTTTTTCAATGATGTTATGGATATCAACTGTAAACGTTTCAAAACGATGAGTGAGCGGCACATGATATGTCTTTACCTCAGAGCAATCTTCCACCAAAGGTTCATGACTGGCAAATCTAAAATAAATTATATTGCGCTTGTCATTCTTAGCCTGTTTAATGTAAGGATCTACAAACAACTTAAACTCTGAAAGGTCAGAAACCCTGAAAACAACGTTATCACCAAGCCTAATGTTATCAAGAGCCTTATCCAGTTCCGGAATCCCGGACAGTACACGTTCAAATGCTGCCATGACCACTGCCTCCTGTTTTTCTCTTACAACAAACTCAACCAGACTTGCCACAATTTTTACCGATTACTCTGTAAAAAAGAAAAAGCAAAGAACGCCAACTTTTCCGTAAGCGCCTTTGCTTCATAGTTATATTATATCACATTTTCTTCAGTTTATCTATAGTCATAACTCTTGTATACAGGTCGAAAAGTCCGTTACGCAGAAGTATTATTATCTTTTCCCACAAACAATGTTCTGTATTCTCCCGGTGCCATACCCTTCTCTTCACGGAATACCCGGTTAAAGCTCGGTATGCTCTGGAAGCCCGACAGCATCGCAATCTCCGTTAATGTCCTTCCATCCTCGGCAAGCAGCTCTGTGGCTTTCTCAAGCCTTATCATATTGAGCCATTTACTGTAATTCATACCGGTCACATTCTTGAATATCCTGGAAAAATAATCCCTGCTTATTCCTGCCATTTCAGCCATAGCTCCCTGTGACAGATCATCCGCCGTCAGATTGTTCTTGATATAATCAGTGACTCCTATCATGCGTCTCATGACATCATCTGTATATCCGTATGCCTCCTCATTGGTAAGCTCGGGTGCAAGCTCTTTTCTGTATTCAAATAATGTCAGCATGAATTCCATAAGGAGCATACAGCATCTGATCTCCCGGTCATGTCTTTCCGAAAAAAAGATGTCCTTCATCTGAAATGTAATGTTCTTCAGTCTGGCGGCAAGCTCAGGATGAGCCTGAACGCATATGATATGCTGATTGCGATACATATGCATGATTCTGCGAAGATCAAAAAGCGAATTTATGAACGCATTAGAAAACTGAATGACCAATGCCTCTGTCCTGTCGGCATCTACAATGGAATGCATCTCCATAGGCCAGACTATCACCAGGTCATCCGGCACAAGCTCATATGTATTTTTCCCGACGCTGTATATGTTGGTCCTGCCCGGACCCACCAGCAAAATCTCTCCGTAAGAATGCCAGTGCGCCTGATAGCTCCTTTCCTTATATCCCGTGGACATATTGAAAGCACTCACATGGGCAAAATCATATACTTCATATGTACTGTAATCCATATCTTTAATACCCTGTCTGCTCAAGTATCTCATCCAGCAGCTTTGCATTCTTTATCGAGAAGTCCGGTGAAACAAAAGGCTCCTCACTGTTTTCTATACATCTTCCAAGCTGCTCAGTCTCAAGCGTATAGTTCTGCTTTGCTGATACCTTTCGCAGCGTTTTTTCTCCCTCCGATGTGATGGTGTAGCACAGTTCACCTGCCTGGTTATACTCAACATCAGAGCTGATGGTGCCCTTTGATCCATGGATATACAGCCTGTCCCGTCTCGCATCCGTTCCCGGCGGGAAGATCATTCCCACGGTAAACGCAGCTCTGAGACCGTTCCTAAACTTCATGATAGCGGAAGTGAACACATCCACGCCCTTATCATTAAACTCAGCCTCCGCCTTAACATATTCGACTTCCGAGTCCGTCATGGACAGGATCATGGTGGTGCAATAGCATCCCAGGTCGTAAACCGCTCCTCCGCCCGTCTCTTTGTGTATCCTTATATCCTCAACATAGCCCTGAGTGAGGAATGCCGTCTCGATCTCATCCACATCACCTATGATACCGCTTTTCAGATCCTCCTTAAGAGAAGCAACATAGGGACTATGCAGGTAGGCATATGCCTCCATGAGGATCACATTATTCTCTTTGGCTGCATCAAACATTTCTACTGCATCTTCCACATTAAGAGCCAGCGGCTTTTCACAAAGGACATTTTTTCCTGCCCTTAATGCCTTGATAACCCATTCCTTATGAAGATGGTTTGGAAGCGGGATATAAACAGCCTGGACATCCGGATCCTTAAGCAGCCTGTCATAACCCACATAAGCCTTCTTAAAGCCAAACTCCTGCTTAAAAGCGTTTACCTTATTCTCATCTCTACCCGCAATCGCATACAACTCGCAGTTTTCCGCTTCCTTCATTCCCGGGATCGTACATCCCCTTGCTATGTTCGCTGTCCCTAAAACACCCCATTTAACAGCCATTTCCAGCCTCCTTACCTGATCATGATCACTTCTTCTTTATCATCTGCAATAGTAACATTATCATACTTCATAAGCCAATTCGTATTTTTCCGAATACAAATTTAATAAGTGTGAAATGGTTAAAATCAAACATTTTTCTTGTCTCCTTTTGCATTTTCTGACTATTTTACGTTATTATCGCGGATCCCTCTTCTTATATCTGTCATACCATGGTTCACTTTTTGATTGGAGAATGTCAAAAAATGATAACCCATATTCCTTATCCTGAGAGGGCATGCTGTAAAATCCATATTATAATCTTTTACACTGGCAAAAACGCCGGTTAGGGAGAAAAAACTATGAAAAGTAACATAACAGACATGACACATGGCGTTCCGGCAAAGCACATTCTGCTGTTTGCGCTTCCGACTCTTATCGGCAACATATTCCAGCAGATATACAATCTCTCAGACTCGATGATCGTCGGTCGCTTCATAGGCGCTGACGCATTTGCTGCCGTAGGTGCAACCTCGTCCATTACTTTTCTGTTCTTTGCTCTATGCAACGGGATAGGAAGTGGAGGTGGGATCGTTGCATCACAGTATTATGGTGCCCATGATGATCTCAATGTAAAAAAAAGCATCGTAAACACAGGGCTGATTATGCTCATCGTTCCCGTATTGTTCGGATTGACCGGTTTTTGTCTTGCTCCTTATCTTTTAAGGCTTCTAAAGACTCCGGCTCCTATAATGGATGACGCTGTGCTTTACACACGCTTTATGTGCACAGGACTTCTTTTTGTCTCCCTGTATAATTATCTTTCATCCATGCTCAAGGCGCTCGGCGACTCGAAGACTCCGTTGTATTTCCTGATCATTTCTACCATTATAAATGTCGTTCTCGATATACTGCTTGTCTGTGTATTCCCGCTCGGGATCACAGGGGCAGCGCTTGCAACCGTCGTTTCCCAGTTCATATCGGCTTTGTTGTGCGGAATCCACGCATACAGGACGAACCCGTACTTCCGTATTCATCATGAAGACATCAGAGTTACACTTAGGATGACTTACCAGATCGTTCGCCTCGGTGTGCCGATGTCCGTTCAGTTTGCCCTTATTGCGATATCCTCCATGGCACTTCAGCGCGTTGTCAATTCTTTCGGCACTACTGTTGTGGCTGCATTTACGGCAACCAACAGAATAGAACAGCTCATACACCAACCATACATGACCCTTGCAGCTTCAATCGCTACATTCAGCGGTCAGAATTTCGGTGCAAAAAGAAATGACCGCGTGTATTCCGGATACAAGACCGGTATCATTATCATGATATCACTCACCTTTTTGCTAATGTTTGCCATGCAGCTTTTCGGCAAAGCAATTGCAGGTCTTTTTGTATCCGATCACGAGGTCATTATGCTTGGAGCAAAAGGTCTTAAGATCACAAGCATGTTTTATCTTGCGCTCGGTATGATATATGTCGTCCGTGGTGTTCTAACCGGTATAGGGGACGCATTCTTTTCATTGTTCAACGGTGTTGTGGAGGTCATAGGCAGATTCACTATTCCTCTGCTTCTGATAGTGTATTTAGGCTATGGTGAGGCCGGCATCTGGCTGTCATCCGGCATTGTATGGGTAATAAGCGGTGTAACCGCATGGATCAGGTACCTAACCTATTTCCGCAGCAAGGTTAAGCTTCCTTCGGGATCAGCTGCACATTATTCACTGCCAGTGATGAAGCTGTAGCTTCCGTCTGCCCCGAACCAAATCGTATCGCCTGTGAACAGGTAATCATCATCAATCAGGTAGAACATATGGCCCCAGGTGTAGCCGGGAACCAGGAATGCCTCCACTTTTATTTGCCTGTCATTCTCTTCTCAAAACGGAACATCCCTTCCGGGAACTGGTCATTGATCTGTACTGCGGCCTCGTGATCATTCGGATCAGGATGACGGCTGTAGATTTGCGATGCCGATCACACAGATAATCAGCAGTACAAAGCACATGACAGTTCCTTCAACTACCAGTAGCATCCTCTTTCTCTCCAAGCAGAACACAGTATTCTCCGCCTCGTTTGCAGTTAGTCTGCTTTTCAGGAACAATGCGAATGGCGGTTTTGATTCCGGGATCCAGGGGAGTAAATTCTGAATATGCGCTTTGTATATCGTTGAGTTCGTCTTTACTGATTGATTCGTTCCCAACATTTCTGAAAATATGAAATGACATTCTTCTAAATATCATTTTATAAAAAATATAATTCAATGAAGTCACCTCCGCAAATGTCGGTTTAACGATATCGCGACAAATCAAAATTCTTATCGCAAGTCTCTTTCTCTCTCACCTGTAACAATCTTGCGAATGCTCTCCCAATCGGCGCATCTTTGATAGTTTCCATTCGGAAAAGCACATTCTCTGTTCCATGG
>CADBOX010000057.1 GCA_902796415.1 uncultured Lachnospiraceae bacterium | reverse complement strand
TAGACCACATTTCCTGCTATGTCACCGGAACCGTATCCTATCTTGTTGTACCATTTTAAATAAGTTTTTTCTTTATTCTGGTTCATTTTGGTTCTCCATTTCTATCTGTTTATTGTCTGCTGTGTCATGTAATGTCTCTGGCTTAATCATAAATGTGAAATGATATTCATCTGAACAAACTGAGTATTCCGGTAAAAGATCCGGTCCACAGCTCTTTGATCCGATGCCTGCCAACTGATGATCGATGCACAAAACCGTGCTGCCACAAGGCTCTAACTCATAATTATGGCGCTTATGTTCCAGTTCCTCCTGAGTAAAGACGGATGCATTGAAGGAGAATGTCTGATTGGAATCTGCATCCCCGCAGGCAACAGTTAGTCCCGTTCCCTCTCCCGTAAGGGATACATAATCGCAGTCATAGTGGCTTCCGTTTTCCTGTGGGCGGATATAATCTTCGTGCATGGAAGCGGCAGTTCCTTCAAATAATCCATGATGGCCAGAGTGATGTTTGTCAATATATGTCTCCCCAGGCCCCATGCCATAATAGCGGACCTGGTTCACATCTTCACTCAGGAACAGACGCAGGCCGATTCTGGGCAAGGTCTCAATCTCCGGGTCTTTGACAGCCTTGATATCCAGCAGGATCCGGCCATCAGGGAAGACCGTAGTCCTATTGGATATCCTGAGTATAGGCTGGACTGACATAGCGGCCACGGACTGTCTGATATCGAATGTTACCGGATCATTTCCACTTCCTTTGTCTGTGCCCGGCAATTCGATCTGCTTGACTTGGTAAGCTCTTGTTACGGTATGATCCAGACGTTCCCATTTCCATTGGTCCGCAATCGGTGCATCATTGTCCGTAGGGGCGCGCCATAGATTGAAATCCATAGGCCGGTTGAGAATCTCATGCATCCCAGGTTTCATCGAGACAAAAAGTCCGGAGCGAGTGTCAAGTTCATAGCTGAAGTTTTCTCCGTCAAATATCAGCAAGTTTCCTTCTTCTCTGACATTCATCACGGTTTTTGAGTTCAATGGTGCCAGGAGATTTGCTGCCTTCAGGGCTCTGGGCTCTGCTGTAGGAATTCTAATCTCATCGAAACCAAGTTCATGACCGGCCGGAAGGCAACACCATTCTTTTTTAAGGGTATAATTAATGGTGAGGAAACACCTGCCTCTGTCAGGCAGGGTAAACATGAGCGGGATTTCAGCTTTACTGTGAGGCATGATGGAAGGAAGGCCATCAGCCAGGGTGGCACCGGCAATCGGTATTCCGTCGAGGGTGAGGGTCCACTCTCCACAGATGATGTCGGCCGGATCTGTGAAGTCCATATGATTTTCCAAAATCAGAACCTGCCGGTCAAGGTCATAAGTGGCACGTAGCGGACGATGGATATTCTTATATTCCATAAGACCGGAATGCGGCCTTCTGTCGGGATAGACCAGCCCGTCGAGACAGAAATTCCCGTCGTGCTGTAATTCTCCGTGATCGCCACCGTACCAATACATGGCTTTACCGTTTCCCGCTGTTCCTTTATAGATAGCGTGATCACACCATTCCCAGACAAAGCCGCCACACAGGGCCGGATACTTCTCAATCAGATTGAGATATTCTTTAAAGTCACCAGGGCTGTTGCCCATGGAATGGCAGTATTCAACCAGCAGAAGAGGTTTATCAGGATTACTGTCCAGATAATCCGTAATCTCAGAAAAAGCCGGGTACATACGGCCGAAAATGTCGATATCCGAAGTGTCAAATACACGATCAGTACTCAGATAAAATGCACTCTCATAGTGGGTAAGCCGGGTGGAATCTGTTTCTTTGGTCCAGCGAAGAGCCTTTTCGAAAGTACAACCATACCCGCATTCATTTCCCATTGACCAGACCAAGATACAGGGACGGTTACGGTTTCGAATGACCATGGACCGGATCCTGTCAAGGGTTGATTCAATGAATTCCGGATTATCCGCAATCCTGACATAGGCCTTACGCATACGCTCGGCGTAGTCCTCTTCCCGGAAATACAATGGTCCCGTGCCGTGGCTCTCATTGTCCGCTTCGTCGATGACATACAGTCCGATTTCATCACATAACTGGTAGAACCATGGTGAATTGGGGTAGTGGCTGGCTCTGACGGCATTAAAATTATTGGCCTTTATCATACTCAGATCTTTGTAAGCCTGATCGATATCATAAACTGCACCGGTCACCGGATCCGACTCATGCCGGTTGACTCCCCGGAAGGTTATGGGAGATCCATTAAGGGTCAGAATCAGATCTTTAACCTCCACTTCTCGGAAACCGACTTTTTCTGTGATGACTTCTGTGCCGGTATCCATGACAAGGGTGTATAGGTTCGGATTCTCGGCACTCCAAAGTATAGGATGATCAACAGGGATGGAGATGATTCCGTCAGATTCCGGAAGGAAAGTTTTCTGAAGAAGTATTTGCCCATTATCGGGGGCATTCAGGGTCAGTTTAACCGGAATCGTTGATCCCTTGAATGTAAACTGAATCTTGAGATCTGCGTGCTCATAGACTTTTGCAAAATCAGTCTCAATGACATAGTTTTCAATCCGTTTGACAGGCCGGTTCAGAATATAGACATCCCGGAAGATGCCGGAAAACCGGAACTTATCCTGATCCTCCAGGTAACTTCCATCGCACCATTTCAAAACGAGAACAGCAAGAAGATTGTCTCCCTCCTGAAGGATGTCCGACACATCAAACTCCGTCGTGTGATGAGAGATCTGGCTGTAACCGACATAGCTACCGTTAAGCCAGACAAAAAAACATGAATCCACTCCCTCAAAATTCAGGAATGCACAGGGAGCATCCTGGTCCCGATGCCACTCAAAACGATGGAGATAAGCACCACATGGATTATCTTGGGGGACATAAGGCGGATCGAAGGGGAAAGGATAACGGATATTGGTATACTGCTGACAATCATAGCCACGCATCTGCCAGCAAAATGGAACCTCTTCTTTCTTCCAGCACTTATCGGGTTTATAATCCGGCAGATAGAATAAATCTGACAGATCATGTATGCTTGGATACCAGGCGAAATTCCACTTACAACCACTCAGCATCTGAATGCGGTCAGAGCTCTCTCTCTGCCAAACCAGTCCGTCATTGCGGGAAGAGGACGGAATAAAATACGCCCTATCCGGCATCGAATTCTCGTGTAGGACAGAAAGATCCTCGTAGTACCTTGGAATAATCAAAACGGGCCCTCCTTTCATTCAAGAATTATTTTTGCTGCTCCATATATGCCTGCAAGATTTCCTAATTCTGCCAGGCGAAATTGAATATCTTTATGTGCATGAAAAGCATATTCTCGGAAATGCTTTTCAATAACCTCGATTAATATGTCTCCTGCTTTTGACATTCCTCCCCCGATTACAAAAGCCTGTGGTGCAACAACACAGGCAATTCCTGCCAATGTTTTTCCCAGGAGTCTCCCCATCTCATTTACTATAGATAGTGCAGCTTCATCACCGGCCTTAGCCTGATCAAATATATCTTTTGAAGAAAGATTACTGATTCTCGTTAATTCAGTTTCTTCATAGCCATGTGCCTCAAGCCAGCGTTTTGCTACTCTTACGACTCCTGTTGCTGAAGCATATTGTTCGATACAGCCTTTATTTCCACAACCACACGGCTCGGTTTCATTATCATTAACGTGTACATGGCCAATCTCACCGGCTGCCCCGTGAAAACCATTAATAATATGTCCGTTTATTATCACCCCTCCCCCGATTCCGGTGCCAAGAGTGACCATGATCATATCTGAAAAACCATTTCCCCCACCCTTCCAATATTCACCAAGTGCAGCAATATTGGCATCATTTCCGGCTTTAACCCGGAAACCTGTCAAGGAAGACATGGCTTTCTCTATATTAAATCTATCCCAGCCGAGATTAACACATCCTAAAACAGTGCCTTCACTATCCACGGGACCGGGAACGCCTATCCCAAGTCCCTCTATGTCATTTCTATTGATATGAAAGAGGGTGAGCCTTTTCATCATTGCATCCGATATATCCGGCAGTATGTTCACCCCATTATTTTCTGTCCGGGTAGGTATCTCCCAATGATCTACCAGCTTACCGCTTCTTTCAAAGATACCTGTCTTTACTGTAGTCCCGCCTATATCTACACCAATCGCATATGTCTTCATTATCCTTCTCCATCTTTTAATTATGAAATTTCCTATGAAATAAAAAAACTATTGATTTGTTGCTTTAGAACCAGCAGCAGTCAAATCAATAGTTTTTATTTACACCGCAAACAAGCCCTGGTGATATATTTACAAAAATAATATCATCCGGGCTTAATTGCATGTATCTATATTCGGTTTTATAATTTGTAAATTCGGTTCGGTTATAGCCAGCCCTTTAAAGCTGTCACATTATAATTCATAAATTTATTTTT
>CADBOX010000056.1 GCA_902796415.1 uncultured Lachnospiraceae bacterium | reverse complement strand
TCCCCTAAAGTACCAGATGATGATATATGCTGTCAGCAATATGATACCAATGATCAGCAGAATCCAGAAAAGGGGCTGTTCATAGAGTGCCTTCTCTTTTACGAGTGTAAAAGAAGCATCTGCAGATCTGTCATTGTTCTTATCCATCATGGTAAGATGAAATTGATAGTTTCCCCCCGGGAGATTGGTGTAACTTACCTGGGATAATTCCTGCTTACTGGTCTCCACGGGTTTTTTATCGAATCCTTCCAGGTAATAGGAAACTTTAGGATCGGTGAGCCCGAAAGATAACACATACTGATAAATAGTGATTCTTTTTACATGGGAGGAGATCCTTACTGTTTTCTCTTCATCAAGATAGATCCTCTCATCATCTACATCGATGTAAGGGAGTGCTATCTTGGGGGAGACACTTTTCTTCTGTTTGTCTTCTATGTTAACTTTCGTCACACCATCAATTCCGGACAGGAAGGCATCTCCGTTCGGGGCAACATAGTTTCTGGAGTTGGAGGTGGTGATATGGGGAAGTCCCATACTGCCGTTATAGAAAGTATAATCAGGATTCTCTCCGGCCAGAAGCTGGCTGGCATTTATAATATAGATTCCGGTACCCCCACATACCCAGATGTCATCCCCTTTGGGAAGCAGGAGATCGTAACAGCCACTGGTTCGTTTGCCGGTTGGTATATTATTGAGGGTGGTAATCTTGCCGTCCTTCATATAACCGACGGAATTGCTGGTAATGATCCAGATAAGATTTCGTACATCATCCCTCTTAAGCCCCAGGATAATACCGGATTCCATGTCACTTTCCCCATCAAACGGGATGATTTCTTCCCCATCCAGGACATAGATTCCATTTCCGTCGATCCCCAGGTAGATTCTTCCATCGAGACCTTCACAGATAGAAAGTACGATATCATTGGGAATACCATAATTCCTTGTAACAATGGTTCTCGTAATCTTTCCGTTTTCTATAAAGTGTAGTCCCTTTGTGACAGACACGATCAGCCTGCCATCGGAACACTCATATATGGTTCTGGCATAGTTGGTGAGCAAACCGTTGTTCTCAGTGTATGAAACAATCTCACCATCCGGTTTTAAGCAAACCAGCCCGTTTTCGCTAAAGGTACAAAACCACAGATTGCCCTGACGGTCCTCTTTGATGGCTCTGATACGTGCAGTTGACAATTGCTCTACGATGGGGGTAGTAATGTGGTTCCCATCACTGTCGATTAACAGTAATCCGGTGTCAGTTCCGATATACAGGAGATTATCTTTCATCCAGGTGGTATTGACAGTGAGGCCTTCCGTATCTGACATAAGGCTGACATCCATGAAGATACTGTCGCTTATTTTCATCACACCGTTTCTGGTGGAGGTAAACCACAGATTCCCTTCATAGTCAGCCATCATATTCCCCACAGAATTGATGTTGGAGAAACGCAGACGCTGAAAGCCATGATCTTCATCGATATAGCCAATGCCATTATTTGCGCAGATCCACAGACGGCCATCCACCAGTTTTACCTTATTGATCCCGGTGAGCCCGGGAGTCTCGATGATTTCATAAGTGGAGAGAGGTTCTCCGAATACACCATGGAGGATATAGGATTCTTCGGTTCCCAGATATACCATACCAGCCTGCTCGGAATCTTCAGAGATACTGCGGATATCTACACCCAATTCTTCAGCAGAATAATACCGGATTATCTCATCATCTCTCATGGAGAAGAGAGCACCGTTATAAGTCGCCCCATACATGACACCTTTACTGTCTTTTGTAAGAATAGAGATGTAAGATTCCCTGATCCGCTCGTCGTCGATGGATATGAGTTTGCCGGTTGTATCCATCCGATAGATTCCCTCACCGGTGGCGAATATCAGATTATCGTAATCATCTTTGATGATGTCACGTATCGCCAAGGAACGAAGACCGGCTTCCTTCCCGTAATAGATGAACTCTGATTCAGGCGTCATACATACGATTCCCTTGTCGTTAGTTCCAATCCACAGATTGCCGTCTTTGGCGGCATAGAGACTTACCACACTGGTGATTTCCTCAATCAGATTGAACTTCTTTCCATCATATTGCGCGAGTCCGCCGTAACCGCCGAGATACATGAAGCCCTCCTGGGTCTGTGCAACTGCATTCATCTCAGAGAAAGGAAGGCCTGCATTAATATCATAAAAAGTGGAGATGTGTTGGGATTCAAAACCCATGTCATCCCATTCGTAAGCATCTGCCTGCAGGGATTTACCGAAGAACAGTATAATCAGACAGACAATCAGGCATGACAGATAGTGACAATATTTCGCTTGGTATTTATTATTTTCTTTCATATTTGGACTCCATATAGATACATATTACTGGTATACTTTAATTTTAACAGATATTTTATGAATTAGGAAGAATAATAAAAGATACCTGATTAAGACAGTAAAATAACTTGCTTTATATATTATGTAAGTATAAAATATCATTAGATATATAACCGGCAACAATGATAATGAGGAGGAGGTACTTATGTCATATCCAGGAAGACCTGTGGATCAGGTAATTACCAGCAAGAAGATTATTGCTAATATGAAGGAAGAATTCCGTGAGATGTGTAAGGTTCCGGCGGAACATCAGAGTGTGGGTATCATCACCACAGATTATCCGGATATTCTTCAGTGTGCAGTGGATGACGCAACTAAGAAGACCCGTATTAAAGTCATAAGCTGCGATACTTATTACGGCGGTTCCGCTGTGAAGTGGAGCGCAAACAGTGGCGCAGCATTTGCCCTGATTTCCGGTGAGAGGGTAGCGGATGTCAGAAGTGCCATGCAGAGTATTGAGGACTATGTGAGGAGACAGAGATTTCTTTATGACCTTAAGGGAGACGGCGGTCTGAAATACTTTGTAGGTTTGGTTTCTCCTGCAGGAAAATATTTCCAGGAAACGTTGGGGATCACAGGAAATGATAGTGTTGCTTATGTGGCCGGACCACCTGTGGAAGCAATGTATGCTATCGATCAGGCTCTGAAGGGCGGAGATGTGAAAGTAGCGAAATATATCGCTCCTCCGGCTCATGATAACTGTGCCAAAGCAATTCTTTATGGAAATGAATCCGCATGTAAGAATGCATTGAATGCATTTGCCCAGGCAATTGACCAGTGTGGAAGAGATCCGCTGACTGTTTAAATCTTAGACACGAATAGTATCCACAAAAGGCGGGAAACCGGGTCTGTTAAGAATACAGATCAGGCTTCCCGCCTTTTTCTAAACCGGAAATGAGGATTAAAATATGAAAAATGCGCCTTGGTGGATTTCAGAAGTCATATATCAGATCTACCCCAAGAGTTTTTATGATAGTGATGGAGACGGTATCGGTGATCTGGCCGGCATTACTCAGAAACTGGATTATCTGAAAGAACTGGGGATTACCATGATCTGGCTGTCCCCCTGTTTTCAGTCTCCCATGGTTGATAACGGATACGATGTCTCTGACTACCGGAAGATCGCGCCTGAGTTTGGCAGCATGGAAGATATGGACAGACTGATTCAGGAGGCAGGGAACAGAGGAATTATGATCATGTTGGATCTGGTGGTCAATCACAGCTCCGACGAACACGAATGGTTCCGTAAGGCTCTGACCGATCCTTTCTATCATGACTTCTACATCTTTAAAGAATCAGACCATATCCCCAACAACTGGAGATCTGTCTTTGGCGGGACGGTGTGGGAGAAAGTTCCCGGGAAGGAGGAATATTATTACCATACCTTTCACAGAAAACAGCCGGATCTTAACTGGGAGAACCCTTCCCTCCGCAAGGAAGTAATCTCCATAGTCCGATGGTGGCTGGATAAAGGGGTGGCAGGATTTCGTGTGGATGCCATCACTTTCCTGAAAAAGGAAGACTATGCCATCCGGCCGGAACCGGATGGTGTGGACGGCAGGGCAAGTCTGACAGGTTTCGGCTATGATGTGGACGGTATTGGAGCGTTCCTTGAGGAATTAAAGAAGGAAGGCTTTGATTACAAACCATGCCTCACTGTAGCAGAGGCCTACGGTGTAAAAGAGGAACATTTTAAAGATTATATCGGGGATCAGGGATACTTTGATCTGATGTTTGATTTTGAAGCTGCGGACCTGGATTATGAAGGGGACTGGCTGCATCCCACCAATTGGACGATCCGGGAATGGAATGATAAACTGATGAATTATCAGATGAAGATTCAGCCATATGGATGGTGTGGGACTTTCATCGAAAACCATGATCAGACAAGGGCAGCTTCCAAATACCTGGGGGATCATGCCCGTAATCCGGAAGCAGTAAAAACCCTGGGAGCCATGTATTTTTTTCTTCGTGGGATACCCTTTATCTATCAGGGACAGGAGTTGGGAATGGTCAATTTCTCCAGGGAAAGAATCGGTCAATTCGATGATTTGTCCAGCCATGATATGTGGCAGAGAGGATTGGAACAAGGCCTTCCGAAAGAAACTGTTATGAAACTGATTAACCGGAGAAGCAGGGATCAGGGCAGGACGCCATTCCCCTGGAACGGAGAGAAGTACGGAGGATTTACAGAAGGAAAACCCTGGCTGGAACTGACCCGGGAGTACCCGGACATCAATGCAGCTTCCCAAGCCGAGGATCCCGAGAGTATCCTGTCTTTTTATAAAGAACTGATAGCATTCCGACAGCATGGCAAATGGAGTGACTGTTTTAAATATGGAAATATCACCCCTTTGAAAAGTCATGAAAAAGTGATCGCTTATCTCAGAGAATATGGAGATAAAAGATTATACTGCTGGTTCAGTTTTGCAGATGAGAGTCTGGAGATAGAGTTGCCGGAAGAGTGCAGCGATGACAGTTGGCATACCGGGAGAGACTTATATATTAAGGAAGACAGACTGACTTTATTACCCAGACAGTCTGTAATCCTGTGTCAGCATCTTCCTTGATGTCCTTTACTTGTAAAATATATTTGAATAACAAAAAGGGTTGTAATATCTACGTTATTTCAGTAAATATCACAACCTTTTCTTTTTTTATTCAAATTACCGGTATGAAATTAATCTGTTCCATAGATCAGAGTAAAACTTTCATAATGATCATCCGTGTAATAAATCTGACCGTCGTTGGAGTAGATGATACGTTTCGCTCCTCGTTTTTTCGCATTCATGGTATCGATATCACACTCATAATAAGTCCTGCCCTCGACTTCCGGAAGGAGCCCTTCATAGTTGCCGAAATAATCTCCACCGATGGAACAGTCCTCCGCATAATCATCAAGTCCTCCGCCGCTCCAGCCAAGGGACCGGGCTTCTTTTTTGGTGATAAAATTATCCGGTAGTGTGCCGTATTCTATGATATAGGTTGCCACATCCTCCTCGGAAGTATAGTAGCCGTCTTCTTCCAGATATGCATTATTGGGATCATAGCCTATCTCATTGGTCGTGACTTCATAATCATCCCAGGATTCATGAATGACAGTACTCTGATAGGAATCATCTTCTGCAGAAGTATCATAGAAAGATTCTGTGGTCGGTGGGTCAGGTTTTGTGTCAGTTTTTTGTTTCGTTTTACATCCGGCTAATAAACTGCTTGCTGTCAGTGTTATACATAGCGCAACAGCAAGAAGGTACTTGTTCCATTTCATAGACGGTCTCCTTTATATTATATTGAAAGCTTTTCTCCAAACTTAGTATAACAAAAGGGAAAAAAGGGGTCAAGAATATGAAAATAGTACTGGAAAAAATTTCCAATCAATGATATAGTAAATTATCATTTTATTTGTCCCAGGAAAGGAGTGTATGCATAGTTTATCATTTTCAGAATTTGTGGATTACATAAGAGAACATATCAGAACCGGATGGTGGGAAGACCGGGAACTTGAGATACGCAAGGTAAAGAAAAACAATGGTATGGAATTGACTGCTTTATTGTTCCCCAAGTATGATATTCCTGCCACGCCTACTTTCTACCTGGAGAATTTTTATGACAACTATCTGGAAAAAGGAGCGGGAGACCCCTCTTCCATGATTCCCGTCATCAGAGAACATTACGAGAAGGCGGAGGAGAATGCGGGTCTTATGGACCTGGACAAACTGTATGATTATGAACATATGAAGGATTTCATTATCTACCGGTTAGTCAATTATGAAAAAAATGCTGAGTTACTTCAGGACTGTCCCCATATCAGGGTACATGATCTTGCCTTGACTTTCCGCAGCCTGGTAAGTTTCGATGACACCACCGTCACATCCGCTCTGGTCAGCAATGATCAGATGGAGGAATGGGGAGTGAGCCGGGAAGAACTGTTGATGGATGCAGACAGAAACAGCAGAAAGCTCTTCCCTCCGGTAATCTATCCTTTGTATCAGCTCCTGGAAGAAACGTATGAAGAGGATCCGAGGGAAGAGCCGGATATGTATGTGGCGACGAATCAGTTTATGCTATTCGGTGCAGTAGTTTTACTCTACCAGGATATCCTGGAAGATTTCGGAATTAAGACAGGAGGGAACTTCTATGTTATGCCCAGCAGCATCCATGAAGTGATCCTGGTGCCGGACCGGGATGGATATGACCCGCAGATACTTTGCTCAATGGTCAGGGAGGTCAATGAATCGGTGGTAAGCGAGGATGAAGTATTGTCGGATTCTGTTTACTATTATGATTGTGACATTCACAAGCTTATCTACCACCATGAGTTCGTGAAAGATAATCCGTGAGACACCAAGGAAAAACATAAAATAGATTATAGAGAGAATGGAGATTGGAAGGCTTGCTACTTGCAGACCTTCCAATGTCTTGTTATACTATAGTTTACGATTAATCCATATGATATTGCCTTGCAGGAGAAGATAAGATGCAGATATATTTGATACGTCACGGAGAGACGGAGTTGAACGTAAAGGGCTGCTATTACGGAATCACAGATGCTCCGCTAACAGAGAAGGGCAGACAGCAGGCGGCTTTGCTGGGAAGTTATTTTAAGGATACAGCCTGGGACCGCGTGGTAGTGAGCCCCTTGACCAGGGCTATGGAGACGGCTCTCCTGGCTGCAGGTCACAAGAAGGATTCCTTTGAGATGGAGGAACGCCTTAAAGAACAGGATTTTGGCATCTTTGAAGGAAAAACATATCGGGAATTATGTGAGGTTTATCCTGAGGAAATGAGACGATGGAACGAAGACTTCTCACACTATCAGATACCAGGAGGTGAGAGTTTCCTGCAGGTCAGAGAAAGAGTGGATGAGTGGGTACATTCCCTCCGGGAAGAACCTGGACGGATGCTGGTTGTGGCCCACAAGGGAACTTTGGGACACATCATGGCATCTCTGCTTGGTCTCCCTCTGGAGGGATATTGGAACTTCGTCTTTGATCAGGGATGTTACAGCATGGTGGATCTGGAAGACGGATATGCCATCCTTCGAAAACTGAATCAGAGTGTGACACAGAATTGATTATTACAGTATTGATATTGATATAAAGTTAAAGAGGGTGTAACCATGGATTTGTTTGAATATATGAGTATGGAACGAAAAAAAACAGAATCGCCTCTAGCCATGCGGATGCGGCCTAAAGCCCTGGATGAGGTGGTGGGTCAACAGCATATCATCGGCAGGAACCGCCTTCTTTATCGTGCAATCAAAGCGGACCAGATCAGTTCTTTGATTTTTTACGGGCCTCCCGGGACAGGCAAGACCACTCTCGCAAAGGTAATTGCCAATACCACCAGCGCCAGTTTTGT